>NZ_JBBGYS010000029.1:0-88476 GCF_037479595.1 Pseudomonas sp. MYb541
CGTCACTCCCGCCGCGCCCCCCCCCCCCCCCGCCCCGGCTCCCACAAAGGTCAACGGCGTATTCGGAAGAGTCATCACAGGCATGTCCTCGCTTACAGACCGTGAGCCATGGCTTTATCGATCAGCCAGTTCAGCGAGGGACCACGGTCGCTGGTCACTTCTACCGGGCGGCCGGCATAGGTGCTGTCCAGCGGTGCGTCAGGCTTGATCTGCACGCGGATGTCGGAGGACAGGTCGGCGCTGTTCAGGCTGGTGCTGCTGACGATGGTGCCGGTGCGAATCTGTTCTTCGTCGGCCACCTGGAAGCTCACCGGCGTGCCTGGGCGAACATCGGCGAACTGGCGATAGGTGAAGCGCGCTTCCACATTGGCCAGGCTGCCGCGTGGCACCAGTTGGAAGATCACGTCGCCTTTGTTGGCGTACTGACCGTCGGCGACCATTTGCTGGGCCACCACGCAATCGCACGGCGAGGTCAGGGTGCCGGTCATTTGCTTGCCGAACAGCTCTTCGACCTTGGCCGGTTGCAGTTGGTCTTCGTCCAGGTGGCCCTTGAGCACATCGAGCATGCTGGTGCTGAAGGTGGCGAGCGGCGCGCCTTTGGCGGCGATCGCATCACCTTTGAGCAGGCTTTGCACGGTGCCGTCGCGCGGCATGGTCACGTTCATGCCAGGTACGCTGACCAGGCCGGCCTGGGCATGGCTGACGAAATACATGCCGTACACCGATTTGAAGATGAAACCGAAGGCAGCCAGGCCGACGATGAAGATGCCTGCGCTGAACACCACGGCGCGTAGACGGCCGGCGGCGCTCATGTTGCTGCCGCCGTCCTTGACCTTGCGCGCCTTGGTGAAGTTGTCGCGTTGCAGGGTCGCCAGCACGTCGCCCATGGTCACGATATCGCCGGACAAGTGCGAGGTGATCAGGTGGCGCAGGGTGGAAATATCCTGAGGTTCAAGGTTCTGGAACTGGCAACCGGTGCGGCCGGTCTGGCGGTCGAAGGAGCGGATTTGCAGCTCCACGTCCATCGCCAGGCCCAGGTTATCGATCACAAATTGCAGGCGGCCCTTGTGCACTTCGCCGACGGTCAACGGCTGGGTCGAGGTGAAGGCCAGGCCGCCGGCGGACAGGTCGATCACCCGGGCTTCGGTCGGCGTACGGTCAGTGTTGAAAAAGCGCAGCTTGGCCGGGATTTTCACGCGGGCATGTTGGCGCTGGGCTTCGGATTCGTGGACAACGTTGACGTTTGCTTGGCTATTCATGGTGTTCTGACTCATAGGTGTAGCTCCTAGTTAATTCAGGCTTGGCTGTCAGACCATCATCAGCAACACGGCGACGAAAATGCTGCCGGCGGAGAAGGTCATGGTCCGAGACGACCAGGTGTTGAACCAACGTTGAAAGCTGGCCAAATCGCGGGTCAGTTTGGTGTCCTGGCGGGTCCAGGACTGTTGATCAAGGCGGAAGAACACGTAGATCTTCACCAGCGCGCCCATGATCTGGTTGTAATAGAGAATCACCGGGTAGGCCGGGCCGATCTTGTGGCCGGAGCACGACAGCAACAGGGTGAGAATCAGGCGGGTGATGCCGATCCACAGCAGGTAAGCGAGGATGAACGCGCCGCCGTACTTGAAAGTGGCGATGATCGCCACGGTCAGGCCGAGCAGGGAGGTCCACATCGACACACGCTGGTCAAACAGCACGATGCTGGTGAACAGGCCGAGGCGTCGCACACCCAGGCCCAGGGCTCGGGAGTTCTGGCGCAGGTTGTTGCCGTACCAGCGGAACATCAGTTTGCGGCTGGCCTTGATGAAGCTCTTTTCTGGCGGGTGTTCCACGGTATTGATCGCGGCGTCCGGCACGTAGAAGGTGTCGTAGCCCAGGCGCATCAGGCTGAACCAGCTGGACTTGTCATCGCCGGTGAGGAACTTGAAGCGGCCCAGGCGCCAGTGTTGCAGCGAGTCGCTTTCCACGTCGGCGATAAAGCCGGGGTCGGTGACCACGCTGGCGCGGAACACCGACATACGACCGGTCATGGTCAGTACGCGCTTGGACAGGGCCATGGAGCACATGTTGATGTGGCGTTGGGCGAAGCGCAGTTTGTGCCACTCGCTCATGATGTAGCCGCCGCGCACTTCGCAGAATTCGTTGGTGGTCAGTCCACCGACATTGCCGAACAGCTGGAACCACGGCACAGTCTTGCGGACTACGCCCTCGGCGAGCACGGTGTCGCCATCGATCACCGCAACTACCGCTCGGTCATCCGGCAGGTGGCGGGAGATGGCGCGGAAACCGAAGGCCAGGCCATCACGTTTGCCGGTACCGGCGATACGCACGAAGTCGAGCTTCACGTGTTCCGGCGGGTTCATGCGTTCCCACAGGCTTTTCACCAGCAGCTCATCGGACATTTCCACCAGCGAGCAGACCACGGTGGTAGGGAAGCCGCATTCGATGGCTTCACGGATCACCGAGCTGTAGACCTGCGCGGTGGTCAGCGCGTCGATACGGAAACTGGTGACCATCAGGAACACATGGGACGGGTCGGCCGCCTTGCCCAGCTTGCGCACTTTGCGGCGCAGGTGCGGGTAGACGACGTACAGGAACAGCATGCCGCGAAAGAAATGCGTAGCACCCATCGAGTAGCGCCAGATACCGACGGCGCCAATCAGGAAAATAAAATTCTTCGACTCCGAGTCGAACGTACTCGCCGGCAGCAGCAGCGCGAGTCCCATCAGCAGGCTGAGAAAGAACAGCCAGCCGGCGGATTGCATCAGTACATGTTTTAACTTGGACATAAGCGTCATCCGAAGGTGATGAAGGCTCCCGGCTGCAAGCGCTGGGGATGGGTACGCTTGCAGCCCGGAACTGGCCGTTGCTGTTACCAGCAAATGCCTTCGGTACGACCGCTCGTGCTGGTGGCCTTGGACATGAAGCCCACCAGGTCGATCACTTGCTTGCCGTGCGGTGCGTTCTGCGCCAGGGCGCGGAACTTCTCATCGCGGTTGCCCAGGATGATCACGTCGGAGTTGTTGATCACGTCGTCGAAGTCCGAGTTGAGCAGGGACGACACGTGCGGGATCTTGCCTTCGATGTAGTCTTTGTTCGCGCCGTGGACACGGGCGTACTCCACGTTGCTGTCGTAGATGCTCAGGTCGAAACCTTTGCCGATCAGCATCTCGGCCAGTTCGACCAGCGGGCTTTCGCGCAGGTCATCGGTGCCGGCCTTGAAGCTCAGGCCCAGCAAGGCGACTTTGCGTTTGTCGTGGCTGGAGACGATGTCAAAGGCGTTCTGTACCTGGGACTCGTTGCTGCGCATCAGCGAGTTGAGCAGCGGCGCTTCCACGTCCAGCGAACTTGCGCGGTAGGTGAGGGCGCGCACGTCTTTGGGCAGGCACGAACCACCAAAGGCGAAGCCTGGGCGCATGTAGTACTGGGACAGGTTGAGGGTCTTGTCCTGGCAGACCACTTCCATCACTTCGCGACCGTCGACGCCGACAGCCTTGGCGATGTTGCCGATCTCGTTGGCGAAAGTCACTTTGGTGGCGTGCCAAACGTTGCAGGTGTACTTGATCATCTCGGCAACGGCGATGTCCTTGCGGATGATCGGTGCGTCGAGTTCTTCGTAGAGCGATTGCAGGACATCGCCGGAGGCTTTGTCGAATTCGCCGATGACGGTCATCGGTGGCAGGTCGTAGTCGGCGATGGCGGTGGATTCACGCAGGAATTCCGGGTTGACCGCGACACCGAAGTCGACGCCGGCTTTTTTGCCGGAGCAGTCTTCGAGGATCGGGATCACCACGTTGGCCACGGTGCCTGGCAGCACAGTGCTGCGTACTACTACGGTGTGGCGGGTGGCTTTATCGCGCAGGACAAAACCGATCTCGCGGCACACAGCCTCGATGTAATCGAGTTCCAGGTCGCCGTTTTTCTTGCTCGGCGTACCAACGCAGATCATCGACAGGTCGGTGTCGCGGATGGCTTCGGCGAAGTTGGTGGTACCGCGCAGCCGGCCTGTCTCGATACCCTGGCTCAACAACTCGCCCAGACCTGGTTCAACGATTGGCGATTTGCCCGCATTGATCAGGTCAATCTTGTCCTTGGAGATGTCTACGCCAACCACTTCGTGGCCACGGGCAGACAGGCAACCGGCACATACTGCGCCTACGTAACCCAAACCAAATATGCTGATGCGCATCGCATTTACCTCTTTGTCATTGAAGACGTTGTCATTGAAGACGGTATTAATCATGCCAAATAGATGGCGAGTTCATGTTTGCAAGCGTTACTGATGCCACGAAAGTTAGGCGAATAGACGCCGACTTACCGCGTACAGGCATGTTAATTAGTGAGTGACTAACTATTGCACTCAAGTTGTGCGAAACTTGGCCTTGTTATTGGGGCTTGCCCTGAAATGCAGCCGGCCTTCCTGGGGGAAGGTACCGACGCCAGTGCCGCAGGGTGCAGATAGAGGCTCTAAGCCTTTATTTATCAACACCTTGGGTGTCATCACTGACACATTTGGGTAAGCGCTGCCTTGGCCTGTAGGGGATAGCAATTCATCCTTATCGCCGCCCTCAACTCATATCAGTTGATGATATGACCCATGAGTCAAAGTTGATGGGGCAACTTCGCTACTTCCTTGGGTCGTTATGTAAGTCATCTCTTACAGGAACAGAGAATTTCGTTACCGGTGGTATGAGCCGTGCGTTTAGACGAAGTTCCAGGCCGCTCATCCTGTTTCCGGAAATTTCTTGAAATATTAGGAAAGATGGCACTGGTACTATATTGATAGCACTTGCTATTTGGGCCAGTAGTTGTGGGGAGTTGGGAGGGAGAGATAGTTTTGTGCCACTAGTGTTTAAAAAAAGTGGTGCCACTACGAAAAAAAACGACGGATGTCGAGTGAAAGAATTGTTAGAGATGCGTCAGGATGTTTTTTGACGTCAAAATAATGACGATTCAGCAGGTGTAACACGCCTAAAAATGTGGGAGCTGGCTTGCCTGCGATGGCGGTGGATCAGTCAACACAGCTGTCACTGAAATACTGCTATCGCAGGCAAGCCAGCTCCCACATTCGAACATCTGTGCTTTCGAGGGCCTTATTCCGGTGCGTGATCGCGCAAGAACACCAGGTTATCCGGCTTCGACTGCTCCGCATTGAAGCGATAGCCCTGCACATCGAATTCCTTCAGCTTGGCCGGGTCGTTGATGCGCTCTTCGATCACAAAGCGGCTCATCATGCCCCGCGCTTTTTTGGCATAGAAACTGATGATCTTGTACTGGCCGTTCTTCAGGTCCTTGAACTCGGTATTGATGATCCGCGCGTTCAGCGCCGTGCGCTTGACCGCCGAGAAGTATTCGTTGGAGGCCAGGTTCAGCAGGATGTCATCGCCTTGTTCAGCCAACGCTTCGTTCAGCCACTCGCTGATGCGCGTGCCCCAGAACGCGTACAGGTCCTTGCCACGGGCGTTGGGCAGTTTGGTGCCCATTTCCAGGCGATACGGCATCATCAGATCCAGCGGGCGCAGCAGGCCGTAGAGGCCCGAGAGCATGCGCAGGTGGTCCTGGGCGTAGGTGAAGTCGGCGTCGCTGAAGGTCTCGGCATTCAGGCCGGTGTACACGTCGCCCTTGAAAGCCAGCAGGGCCTGCTTGGCGTTGGCCGGGGTGAACGCCGGGGTCCAGCTGCCGAAACGCGCGGCGTTGAGGCCGCCGATTTTGTCGGATACGTGCATCAATTCGCTGATTTGTGCCGGGCTCAGTTCGCGCAATTGTTCGATCAGCTCCTGGGAGTGGTCCAGGTATTGCGGCTGGGTAAAGCGCTGGGTCGCAGGCGCGGTCTCGAAATCGAGGGTTTTGGCGGGTGAAATCACCATCAGCATGAAGTCGTCTCCTGTAATCGTGGGAGGGATTCTAGGGGCTGGGGCGTTTTGACTCCACCTATGATGGCGATAGGCGTGATCCGCTATGATGGCCGGTGACTCTGGAGAGGGAGACCCCGTGTGCGAATAGCGCTTTTGTTATCGGCATGCCTGCTATGCCTGAATGCCCAGGCAGCGCCCGTCGATGTGGCGAGCCTGGACCGTGGTACCTGGCCCGAAAAGCTCGGCAGCCCGGCGCTGTTCGACGTGGCCTCACGCGCCGAAATCCTCATGTTCGCCCACAGCCTGCTGGCCAGTGAGAGCCAGGACGAAGCCGCGCTCAAGCAGCGCCTGGGCCTGAAGATCATCAACCTGTCCGCCATCGACGACCTGCGTCGCCAGCTCTGGCAGCGCTTGCTGGAGAACTATACGTTCGCCCAGCAGAGTTGCGAGGTCGACGCCTCGTTCTGCTATCTGGTAGAGAACATGGACGATCTGCGCGAGCAGGCTGGCAAGTTCGAGGTGAGCGAAGACTCCTTCTATATAGGCTGGGCCAACCCCAGCCATGTGTTCCATGAACGTTATTTGGACGAGCTGCTGCGCAAGGCCGCGCTGTTCCCGCAGATCAGCAGCGAAGTCGCGCGCTTCGGCGACCATGAGCGCAAGGGTGATGAATTCAACGACCGCCTGTTCCTGCTCACCTTCGACGGTGGCCCTGCGCCAGTCAGCGGCAATACCGATTGGCTCACCGACTACCTGCGCAAGCAAAAAATGAACGCCACATTCTTCGCCCTCGGCAGCAGCCTGCAAACCCGTGTCGAGCGCAGTTCGGTTGCCGATGTGCAGGCGCTGTACCAGGGCCAGTGCGTCGGGACCCAGGGCTGGCAGTATCGCTCCCACAGCCATTGGGTGGAGTGGCAGAGTTCGATCACCCGCAGCGCGTCGTTGGCGCAGAACCTGATGCCGGAAAACTACGTGCCGCTGTTTCGTCCGCCCTACGGCCAACGTCGCGCGGACAGCCAGGGTTTCTTTCAAGCCCAGGGCTTGCAGGTGGCGTTGTGGGACATCGATTCCCAGGACGAACCAGGCAAGCTCAAGGCCGATGAGTCAGCGCAACGGGTGCTGACCTTGATGCTGCTGTGGCGCAAAGGCGTGATTGTGTTTCACGACAGCCAGGACAAGGCGCGGGTGGCTTTACCCATGCTGTTGCAGGCGACGGCGCAGAGTGGTCTGGGGTGGCAGGACTGCCGGGAGGCGTTTCGCTGAAGTGCCCGGCCCTGTTGGGGATTAAGCGTTTTCGGGGTGATTTTGTGCGACATTTCGATGCAGGCGGACTTCCGACTTTAGCGGGGTACGGGGGGCTCGGCTAGTGCTATTCGTCATCCTGAAAAATAAACTTCAAAAAAGCGTCAAAGTGCTTTTTTCTGTCACACGTTTTGCGGTATTACGAAGTCAGATCGCCGAACCCTGCAGCACAGGTGGCGTCTTCCAAGACTCCTCAGGTGGGCACTGCGCTTGACGTCACTCAGGTGCAGTCGGTGGTCGAATCGAGGCGCAGCACCGCCCAGGTATTGCGTCGACTGGCTCCCACAAAGGTGACCGAGTATGGATGATCATGGACGTAACCCTTCTTCCGACCAGCCAATCCTTTATGTGCTTGATACCAACGTACTGATTCACGATCCAAACGCACTGCTCAACTTCGAAGAACACCACGTCGCCATCCCGATGATCGTGCTTGAGGAGCTCGACAAACTCAAAAGCGGGCACCACAGCGTTGCCGCCGAATGTCGCCAGGCGATCCGCCTGATCGACAAGACATTGGGCGAAGCGTCGCCGGAGGACGTCGAGGTCGGCGTACCGATCCAGCGCGGCAAAGGCGGGCCCAAGGGCTTGCTGTCGATTCTGATGAGCAAGCGCAGCGAGCCCAACAGCCTGCTGCCGGAGAATCTGAACGACAACAAAATCATCAACCAATTGATCGACCTGCACGCCCGCGACAAGGACCTGCGCGTAGTGCTGGTGACCAAAGACATCAATATGCGCCTCAAGGCCCGAGCGTGTGGGATCGCGGCCGAGGACTACAGTACCGACCAGTTGGTCGACGACGTGTCGATGCTCTCCCGTGGTTATCACATGATGACCGGCTCGTTCTGGGACCGCGTCAGCAAGGTCGAAACCCGCCAGGACCATGGCCGCACCTGGCACCAGGTACAGCTGATCGACAACCTGCCGGCCGTGCACATCAATGAATTTATCGTCGACGAACAAGGCTTCGTGGGCTGGATCAAAGAGATCCAGGTCGACAAGCTGCTGATTCTCGACCTGCATCAGGAACCCCTGTTGCACCAGGAAGCCTGGGGCCTGAAACCGCGTGACATTTACCAGAGCCTGGCGCTGTACGCGCTGCTCGACCCGGACATCCATCTGGTCAACCTGACCGGTGCTGCCGGTTCCGGTAAAACCATTCTCGCCCTGGCTGCCGCCATCGAGCAGACCATGGTGACCAAGCGCTATCGCCGCATCATCGCCACCCGCAGCGTGCAGGGCCTGGACCAGGAAATCGGCTTCCTGCCCGGCACCGAAGCGGAAAAAATGGAGCCGTGGCTGGGGGCGATCACCGACAACCTCGAAGCCTTGCACATGGATGACGAAAACACCCATGGCAGCGTCGACTACATCCTCAGCAAAGTGCCGTTGCAGTTCAAATCCCTCAACTACATCCGAGGTCGCAGCTTCCAGCAGAGCCTGATTTTGATCGATGAATGCCAGAACCTCACCCCGCACCAGATGAAAACCATCATCACCCGTGCCGGCGCCGGTTCCAAAGTGGTGTGCCTGGGCAACCTGGCACAGATCGACACCCCTTACCTGTCCGCGACCAGCTCCGGGCTGACTTACCTGACGGAACGCTTCAAAGACTTCCCGAACGGCGTGCACATTGCGCTGCAAGGGGTTCCACGTTCGATTCTGGCTGAATACGCCGAATCTCACCTGTAAACACTGAACGGTAGGAGCTGGCTTGTGTGGGAGCTGGCTTGCCTGCGATGACATCACTGCGGTGTAACTGATACACCGCGGTGCCTGCATCGCGGGCAAGCCCGGCTCCCACACAAGCCAGCTGCCACTTTTAGTCAGAGTTGGGTTTACAATCGATGCTCCTGATCAGGAGTATCCCTGTGCTGACTCATCTCGATTCCCAAGGTCGCGCCCATATGGTCGACGTCACCGACAAGTCCGTGACGTTCCGCGAGGCGGTAGCCGAAGCGCGCGTGCGCATGTTGCCCGAGACGCTGAAAATGATTGTCGACGGCGCCCATCCCAAGGGCGACGTGTTTGCCGTGGCCCGCATTGCCGGGATCCAGGCTGCGAAGAAAACCAGTGACTTGATCCCCCTGTGCCACCCGTTGATGTTGACGGGCGTCAAGGTCGAACTGAGCGCCGATGGCGCAGACTCGGTGCACATCCTGGCGCGCTGCAAACTCTCCGGCCAGACCGGCGTGGAGATGGAAGCCCTAACCGCCGCCAGCGTTGCGGCATTGACGATCTACGACATGTGCAAGGCCGTGGATCGCGGTATGACCATCGAAAGCATTCGCCTTCTGGAAAAGCTGGGCGGCAAGAGCGGGCACTTCAAGGCGGACCAGGCATGAGCATCAACGTATTGTTTTTTGCACGTTACGCAGAAGCGGTGGGTTTTGATTCGTTGGAGATGGAGGGCGACTTCGCCACTGTCGACGCGGTGCGTCTGGCGCTGGCCAGTGACCCGGAGTTTGCAGTGCTCAACGAAACCAGCCTGATGTGCGCGCGCAACGAAGAGCTGTGCAGCCTTGATGAGCCGGTGCAGGCGGGTGACGAAGTAGCATTCTTCCCACCCGTGACCGGAGGCTGATCATGGCCATTCGTGTGCAGGCCCAGGCGTTTGATCCCGGTGCTGAAGTCAACGCCATGCATGCGGCCAATGTCGGCGTGGGCGCGGTGGTGAGCTTTGTTGGCTATGTGCGCGATTTCAATGACGGTCTGGATGTTGCGGGAATGTTCCTGGAGCACTACCCCGGCATGACCGAAAAGGCCCTGGCCAAGATCGCAGTGGAAGCCGAGCAGCGCTGGCCGTTGCTCAAGCTGGAAGTGCTGCACCGCATTGGCGCGCTGGAGCCGGGCGAGCCGATAGTGTTTGTTGGGGTAGCCAGTGCTCATCGCCAGGCGGCGTTTGATGCCTGCGCGTTTGTGATGGATTACCTGAAGACGCGGGCGCCGTTTTGGAAGAAGGAAAATACCAGTGAGGGGCCGCGTTGGGTGGAAGGGCGCAGTAGCGACCACGCGGCTGCAGACCGCTGGAAGTAGCTGGCTAAACACAAAACCCAATGTGGGAGCGGGCTTGCTCGCGAATGCGCAGTGTCAGTCAATGAATCTGGTACTGATACACCGCATTCGCGAGCAAGCCCGCTCCCACATTTTTTTACTGCATTCCAGCTTTAGGGGCGCTTACGTTCCACCGCCCGCAACAGATGCGTCGGCGGCGTTTCGCAGCTGATCTTGCGCCCCAGCAGCGCCTCGATCGACGGCAACTGATACGAGTCATCCTCACCCGCAAAACTGATCGACACACCCGCAGCCCCGGCGCGGCCGGTACGGCCAATGCGGTGCACATAGTCATCCGGCACTTCCGGCAGGGTGAAGTTGATCACGTGGCTGATGCCATCAATGTGAATCCCGCGTCCGGCCACATCGGTAGCCACCAACACGCGGATCTTGCCTTCGCGGAAACCTTCCAGCGTCTTGATGCGCTTGTGCTGCGGCACATCGCCGGACAATTGCGCAGCGTTCACACCATCACGTACCAGGCGTTCTTCGATGCGGCGCACTTCATCCTTGCGGTTGGCGAATACCATCACGCGTTCCCAACCGTTGTCGTTGACCAGGTTGTAGAGCAGCTTGTACTTGTCGGCACCGGCCACGGCGTAGATGTGTTGCTCGACGTTTTCGCTGGCGACGTTCAGCGCTTCGATCTCGACGATGGACGGGTCGGTGGTCCACTGTTTGGCGAGGTTCATCACGTCTTCGGTGAAGGTCGCGGAGAACAGCAAGGTCTGACGCTCGGATTTCGGCGGGGTCTGGCGAATGATCTGACGCACTTGTGGGATAAAGCCCATGTCGAGCATGCGGTCGGCTTCGTCCAGCACCATCACTTCGACCATGTCCAGGTGCACGTCGCCGCGCTGGTTGAAGTCCAGCAGGCGGCCCGGTGTCGCCACCAGGATGTCGCAGTGGCGGGCTTCGAGGTGCTTGAGCTGCTTGTCGAAGTCCATGCCGCCGACGAACGTCATGACGTTGAGGCCGGTGTACTTGGTCAGGTCGGCGGCGTCCTTGGCGATCTGTACCACCAGCTCCCGGGTCGGGGCGATGATCAGTGCGCGCGGTTCACCCATGTAGCGCTCTTTCGGCGGTGGTGTCTGCAGCAACTGGGTGATGATCGAGATCAGGAACGCGGCGGTCTTGCCGGTGCCGGTCTGGGCGCGGCCGATGGCGTCTTTGCCGGCCAGGGTAAAGCCCAGCACCTGCGCCTGGATCGGCGTGCAGTACGGGAAACCCAAGTCCTGGATGGCGTGCATCAGTTCAGGCGCCAGTTTGAAATCGTGGAAGCGGGTCTTGCCTTCCTGGGGCTCGACGACGAAGTCTTCGAGTTTCCATGGGATCACAGGCGGTTTTGGCGCGCGCTCACGGCGCGGTTTTGGGGCCGGTGTGGCTTCTTGTGCCGGTTCAGGCGGTGTCACCGTAGGCGTCTTGGGCTGGGCGACAGGCTCGGTCCGGCCGAGCTGTTGACCGTCATTGCGGCTGCCGGCAGTCGGGACAGGAGCACTGGGAACTGGCGCGAGCGGCTCAGCCTCGCTTTTGCCGAACATCTTCTTAAGTGCTTTGAGCACGGTGATCTCATTAATTGGTTAAGGAATGTACGCCGGCCAGTGTAATGCAAGAATCGGGCGCGGCGTAGTGCGTCTGTCATACGGCTACATTAATGCCGGTTTTCAGCCCAGGCGTTCGGTCAACCACGTGCCGATATCGCGGATCTCCTCGGGTAACACTTCGTGGCCCATTGGGTATTCCTGCCATGTCACGGTGACACCACGGGTCTTCAAGTGCTCGTAGGCGCTGCGGCCCATGGCGTTCTGCACCACGTCATCGTACTGGCCGTGCAGGCACAGGGTAGGAATGCGCTGCTGGCTGGCGGACAATTCCAGCGCGTTATCGAAGGTCGGTGCATACGTGGAGAGGGCGATCACGCCACCCAACGGTCCTTCCCAATTCATAAACGCGGTGTGGAAAACCACGGCGCCGCCTTGGGAAAAGCCCGCGAGGAAAATCCGCGACGCGTCTATTCCGGTTCTCTTCTGCGCTTCGATCAAATCCGTGACCATTTTGGCCGAGACTTCCAGCTCTTCCAGGCTGATCGAACGGGCCGGGCTCATGGCCTTGATGTCGTACCAACTGGGCATCTCGTAGCCACCGTTGATCGTCACGGGACGGGTCGGTGCCTGGGGCAAAACGAAGCGGGTGCTCAGCAAGCTTTCCTGCAGCGCTTCGGCCACCGGCAGGAAGTCATAGCGATCGGCACCCAGGCCATGCAACCAGATTACGCAGGCGTCTGCGGGCTTGGCGGGCTGAAGAATCAAGGGGTCGGTCATGTCTGCTCCATTTATGTGCGTGCGCTCCGATTAAGTGCGACGGAACGGTGCGCGACAGGTTGATCTGTTAAGAAGATGTCGCACGGTTGAATCTTTTTCTATTGACCGTGGGCTGAATCGACTCGGCCAGCACTCTGGTACGGGCCTTGCTATGTGTTGAACGATGTCAGCGCTATCTCAGGACGGTAACACTATCAGTGACTGCCGCTTGTGGGATAGCAACTGGAATTACTGCGACAACTTCATGCCGCTTGACCCCAAAAAAAGCCAACACGGGTCGATATCGCCTCATAAGGGTGCGCTGAGGTTCGAGCTCCGACACAACAAGAGCAACTGGAGGTTTGAATGAAGGTATTGAAATCCACCCTGGCCATCGTTTCTGCGGCGGCCGTACTGGGTGCCAGCGGTTTCGCCCAAGCCGGCGCCACTCTGGATGCCGTGCAGAAGAAAGGCTTTGTGCAATGTGGCGTGAGTGACGGCCTGCCGGGTTTCTCGGTGCCGGATGCCAGCGGCAAGATCCTCGGGATTGACGCTGACGTGTGCCGCGCTGTGGCCGCTGCCGTTTTCGGCGACGCTACCAAGGTCAAATTCAGCCAGTTGAACGCCAAGGAGCGTTTCACCGCGCTTCAGTCGGGCGAAGTCGACATTCTGTCCCGTAACACCACCATGACCAGCTCCCGCGACGCCGGCATGGGCCTGAAATTCCCAGGCTTCATCACCTACTACGACGGCATCGGCTTCCTGGTAAACAACAAGCTGGGCGTGAAAAGTGCCAAGGAACTGGACGGTGCAACCATCTGCATCCAGGCCGGTACCACCACTGAGCTGAACGTTTCCGATTACTTCCGCGGCAACAACCTGAAATACACCCCGATCACCTTCGACACCTCCGACGAAAGCGCCAAGTCGCTGGAATCCGGTCGTTGCGACGTGCTGACCTCCGACAAGTCCCAACTGTTCGCCCAGCGCAGCAAGCTGGCCGCGCCGAAGGACTACGTCGTTCTGCCGGAAACCATCTCCAAGGAGCCACTGGGCCCGGTCGTGCGTAACGGCGACGACGAGTGGCTGGCCATCGTGCGCTGGGTTGGCTACGCCATGCTCAACGCTGAAGAAGCCGGTATCACCTCCAAAAACGTTGAAGCTGAAGCCAAGTCTACCAAGAACCCGGACGTTGCCCGTCTGCTCGGTGCTGACGGCGAATACGGCAAAGACTTGAAAGTGAAGAAGGACTGGGTCGTACAGATCGTCAAGCAAGTCGGTAACTACGGTGAAGTGTTCGAGCGCAACCTGGGCAAGAGCACCCCGCTGGAAATCGACCGTGGCCTGAACGCACTGTGGAACGCTGGCGGCATTCAATACGCACCCCCTGTGCGCTGATCGCTGATGGTTCTGTCACCCGGTGGGCCAACTGCCGGGTGATGTTCTGTTCCATTATTTCCGGGGCACTTCATGCAAAATCAAATCGGCGCACCAAAGCAGAAGCTCAGCTTCAGCGATCCCAAAGTGCGTGCGTGGCTCTTCCAGATCATCACGATTGTGGCGGTGGTCTCGCTGGGCTGGTACCTCTTCAACAATACCCAGACCAACCTTCAGCACCGAGGCATTACCTCGGGTTTCGACTTTCTTGAGCGCAGTGCCGGCTTCGGCATCGCGCAGCATTTGATCGATTACACCGAATCGGACAGTTATGCCCGGGTGTTTGTGATCGGTTTGCTAAACACCTTGCTGGTGACGTTTATCGGCGTGATCCTGGCGACGCTGCTCGGGTTCGTCATCGGCGTGGCGCGGCTGTCGCCGAACTGGATGATCAACAAGCTGGCCACCGTGTATGTGGAGGTGTTCCGCAACATCCCGCCACTGCTGCAAATCCTGTTCTGGTACTTCGCGGTGTTCCTGACCATGCCGGGGCCGCGCAACAGCCATAACTTCGGCGATACCTTCTTTGTCAGCAGCCGTGGCCTGAACATGCCGGCAGCGATTGCCGCTGACGGTTTCTGGCCGTTCGTGGTCAGCATCGTCGTTGCCATCGTGGCAATCGTGCTGATGGCACGCTGGGCCAACAAGCGCTTTGAAGCCACCGGTGTCCCCTTCCATAAATTCTGGGCGGGCCTGGCGCTGTTCATCGTGATCCCGGCGTTGTGCGCCTTGATCTTCGGTGCACCGCTGCACTGGGAAATGCCTAAGTTGCAGGGCTTCAACTTTGTCGGCGGCTGGGTACTCATCCCTGAACTGCTGGCATTGACCCTGGCGCTTACCGTCTACACGGCAGCGTTTATTGCCGAGATCGTGCGTTCGGGCATCAAGTCCGTCAGCCATGGCCAGACCGAAGCCGCGCGCTCCCTGGGCCTGCGCCCTGGGCCGACGCTGCGCAAGGTCATCATTCCGCAGGCACTGCGAGTGATCATCCCGCCACTGACCAGCCAATACCTGAACCTGGCGAAAAACTCGTCGCTGGCCGCCGGTATCGGTTACCCGGAAATGGTTTCGCTGTTTGCCGGCACGGTGCTCAACCAGACCGGCCAGGCCATCGAAGTCATTGCCATCACCATGAGCGTGTACCTGGCGATCAGCATCAGCATTTCCCTGCTGATGAACTGGTACAACAAGCGCATTGCGCTGATCGAGCGGTGAGGAAACACGCATGAGTACGCATACGTTCAAACCTGATATGCCGCCGCCGAACAAAGTGTTCGGGCCGATGGCCTGGATGCGCGCCAACCTGTTTTCCAGCTGGCTCAACACCCTGCTGACCCTGTTGGCGTTTTACCTGATCTACCTGGTGGTGCCGCCGATCCTGCATTGGGCAATCCTGGATGCCAACTGGGTCGGCACCACGCGCGCCGATTGCACTAAGGAAGGCGCCTGCTGGGTGTTTATCCAACAGCGCTTCGGGCAGTTCATGTACGGCTACTACCCCGGCGACCTGCGCTGGCGCGTAGACCTTACCGTGTGGCTGGCCATTGTTGGCGTGGCGCCGTTGTTCATCTCGCGCTTCCAGCGCAAGGCGATCTACGGCCTGAGCTTTCTGGTGTTGTACCCGATCATTGCCTACTTCCTGCTGCACGGCGGGATCTTCGGCCTGACCAACGTGGCGACCAGCCAATGGGGCGGCCTGATGCTGACCTTGGTGATCGCCACTGTCGGCATCGCCGGCGCGTTGCCACTGGGCATCATGCTGGCGTTGGGACGGCGTTCGAATATGCCGGCGATTCGAGTGGTCTGCGTGACCTTCATCGAATTCTGGCGTGGCGTGCCGTTGATCACCGTGCTGTTCATGTCCTCGGTGATGCTGCCGTTGTTCCTGCCTGAGGGCATGGGCATCGACAAATTGCTGCGTGCATTGATTGGCGTGATCCTCTTCCAGTCGGCCTACGTGGCCGAGGTGGTGCGCGGTGGCCTGCAGGCGATTCCAAAAGGTCAGTACGAAGCCGCTGCGGCGATGGGCCTCGGTTACTGGCGCAGCATGGGCCTGGTGATTCTGCCGCAAGCCCTGAAGCTGGTGATCCCTGGCATCGTCAACACGTTCATTGCGCTGTTCAAGGACACCAGCCTGGTGATCATCATCGGCTTGTTCGACCTGCTCAACAGCGTCAAGCAAGCCGCCGCCGACCCCAAATGGTTGGGCATGGCCACCGAAGGCTACGTGTTTGCGGCCCTGGTGTTCTGGATTTTCTGTTTTGGTATGTCGCGCTATTCCATTCATTTGGAACACAAGCTCGACACAGGCCACAAGCGTTAGGAGTTGTTGTTATGAGCGAAGCGATCAAACAGCCTGTGAGCCCTGAAGGCATTATCCAGATGCAGGGCGTCAACAAGTGGTACGGCCAGTTCCATGTGTTGAAAGACATCAACCTCAACGTCAAGCAGGGCGAGCGTATCGTGCTGTGCGGCCCGTCGGGTTCGGGCAAGTCCACCACCATCCGCTGCCTCAACCGCCTGGAAGAACACCAGCAAGGCCGCATCGTGGTGGATGGCGTGGAGCTGACCAACGACCTCAAGCAGATCGAAGCGATCCGCCGCGAAGTCGGCATGGTGTTCCAGCACTTCAACCTGTTCCCGCACCTGACCATCCTGCAGAACTGCACGCTGGCGCCGATGTGGGTACGCAAGATGCCCAAGCGCAAGGCCGAGGAAATTGCCATGCACTACCTGGAGCGCGTGCGTATCCCGGAGCAGGCTCACAAGTTTCCGGGGCAACTGTCCGGCGGCCAGCAACAGCGCGTGGCGATTGCCCGTGCGCTGTGCATGAAGCCGAAGATCATGCTGTTCGACGAGCCGACCTCGGCACTCGATCCGGAAATGGTGAAAGAGGTGCTGGACACCATGATCGGCCTGGCCGAAGACGGCATGACCATGTTGTGCGTAACCCACGAAATGGGCTTTGCGCGCACCGTGGCCAACCGCGTGATCTTTATGGACAAGGGCGAGATCGTGGAACAGGCGGCTCCGAATGACTTCTTCGACAACCCGCAGAATGATCGGACCAAGTTGTTCTTGAGCCAGATTTTGCATTGATCGAGGGTTGAACAAACAAACCCGGCCCTGTGCCGGGTTTGTTTTTTGGGGCTAGGACGCTTTGAGTGCTTCAGCGTCGTTGTTCACGGTGTAGGTGAAGGCGCCACGCATGTCAGCGCCTTCGGCTAAGACTTCTGCATCCGCCAGCAAATGCGGGTGACGATCCAATAACCGCATCAGTAATACCAGCGGCTTGGGGGGAAGAAGCTCGCCACGTTCGTAGCGAGAGAAGGCGTTGTGGCCGCCACCGGACAGCAATTTCACCGCCTCTTTTTGGGTAAGGTGCAATTTGCGGCGGATACGTTTCATCTCCGCGCCAATCATCTTTTGGGCAGCTATGACGAGTTCATCGCCGGCTTCTCCATAACGATCCGCACTATCGGTATCGGGGTCCCAAAAGCCGTCGCCGCATACGTGACATTCCCAGCCGGAAAGATTGTCTACCCGGCGCTCCATACCTTTGACCCTGATGGTTTCACTACGGCCCTCAAAATAATGCAATGCGTCGGGGGCGCCACAGATGTAGCAATTTTTTACCTTCATAGGTTCTTCTCCTTGAAGGAGATCACCGGAGGGTCACCGTCCGGGGAGTAAGTGAGCTGTCTGGGTAAACGCTCTCCTGCCAAGCCGCCTCACATCCGCCGTTATCACCGCCAAATCGTAATGAGGTGTGTACTTTTCCATAAGACACCTGAGTCCAATAATTAGCCTCAGAGGGTAATTTTACCAATCGAAAATACTGCTCCTCTTCCTGCCTAAGAACCCTAGTGCGTTGCCTTTGTAGGCAACTCCTAATACCCTGTAGGAAAATTCATCCTATGATTGGACGAAAGTACACAGCTCATGACAGACATCGCCCCCCTGATCAAACGCTCCCTGGTGGACCAGGCCTTGGAGCAACTGCGCTTGCGCATCAGCCAGGGCGTGTGGGCCATTGGCGAGCGCTTGCCCACCGAGCCGGAGCTGTCCGCCGAACTCGGCATCAGCCGCAATACCGTGCGCGAAGCCATGCGCGTTTTGGCGTTTTCCGGCTTGATCGAGATCCGCCAGGGCGACGGGAGCTACTTGCGTTCGATGACCGACCCGCTGGGCACGATGCGGGCGTTGTCCCACTGCACCCTGGAGCAGGCTCAGGAAACGCGGCAGATCCTGGAAGTGGAGGCGATCAGCCTGGCAGCCTTGCGCCGCACCGACGAAGACGTGAAAAAACTGCGTGAAGCCCTCGATGCCAGTGCCGCGCTTTACCACGGCGACCTGGAGGCCTATATCAGCGCCGACCTGGTGTTCCACAAACACTTGGTGGATGCGGCGCACAATCCGGCGCTGAGTGAGCTGTATCAGTATTTCTCCGCCATTGTCGGCGCCCAGTTGCGCCAGACCCTCAACATCTCGCCTCGTCGCCAGGCGGTGTTCGACCTGCATATCGCGTTGCTCGATGCCGTGGAGCATCAAGACCCGGAACGCGCCAAATCCCTCTGCCGGCAGTTGATCAATGAACCCTGAAACCAAACTTGATGAACTGTTGATCGACGCCGAAGTTGACGACGAGGTGGTGCAACACGCCCCTCCGGTGATCAGCCGCCTCTGGCTGTTGCTGTTCGGGCTGGTGCTGGTGGCACTGAACCTGCGCCCTGCGCTGTCGAGCTTGTCGCCGTTGCTCAATGACGTGTCGACCAGCCTGGGCCTGTCCGCCGCCAAAGCCGGCCTGCTGACCACCTTGCCGGTGCTGTGCCTGGGGTTGTTCGCGCCCCTGGCACCGATACTTGCCCGGCGTTTTGGCGCCGAGCGCGTCGTACTAGGGATTCTATTGACACTGGCCGCCGGCATCCTCCTGCGCAGCTCATTCGGTGAAGTCGGGCTGTTTGCCGGCAGCCTGATCGCGGGTGCAAGCATCGGCATCATTGGCGTGCTGCTGCCGGGTATCGTCAAGCGTGACTTCGCCAAGCAGGCCGGCACCATGACGGGCGTCTACACCATGGCGCTGTGCCTGGGGGCGGCGTTGGCGGCGGGGGCCACGGTGCCGCTCAGCCATTATTTTGGTGACAGTTGGAACATCGGTCTGGGCTTCTGGATTGCGCCAGCACTGCTGGCGGCGTTGTTCTGGTTGCCGCAAGTCGGTCAGAAACACGGTGCGCATCGCGTCGCTTACCGCGTGAAGGGCCTTCTGCGTGACCCTTTGGCCTGGCAGGTGACGCTGTACATGGGCCTGCAGTCGTCCCTGGCCTACATCGTGTTTGGTTGGGTGCCGTCGATCCTGATCAGTCGTGGCCTGAGCCCCACCGAAGCCGGGTTGGCGCTGTCCGGTTCGATCATCGTGCAATTGCTCAGCGCCCTCACGGCGCCATGGTTGGCCACGCGCGGCAAGGACCAGCGCCTGGCCATCGTGGTGGTGATGGTGCTGACCCTCGGCGGTCTGTTCGGGTGCCTGTATGCCCCGATCGACGGTTTATGGGGCTGGGCAATCCTGCTGGGCCTGGGGCAGGGCGGTACCTTCAGCCTTGCGCTGACCTTGATCGTGCTGCGCTCGCGGGACGCTCACGTGGCGGCCAACCTGTCGAGCATGGCCCAGGGCATCGGTTATACCCTGGCGTCCCTCGGGCCGTTGGCGGTGGGCCTGATCCACGATTGGACCGGCGGTTGGGCCGCCACCGGTTGGGTGTTCGCCGTGATTGGCCTGGGCGCGATCGTGGCGGGCCTCGGTGCCGGGCGGGCGAAATACGTCGGTGTCAGCAGCGAGAAAATCTAGAGATACAACACCTCCAGGGTCGCTGCGCCGTCCATCACGATGTCGGTGCTCAGGTCCAGGTTCTGCTTGGCGTTGATCACCACTTCAAGAGTTAGGGTGCTGGTGAGGTTCTGGATCGCTGCGGGCCCGGCGGTACTGCCTTGCGTATCGGTAAAACCGAGCCGGCTTCTAGCGCCGACATTGATGGCGTTCAGGTTGGCCATGCGCCAAGCGAGGCCGCCAGTGGTGGATTCGGTGCCATACACCGGCGCCCAGCTATCGGCCGTGGTCTGCTTGGGGTCGAAGCTCAGCGAATACACACCGATCTTGTTGCCGCTGTTATCGAGCCCTAGTCCATAGTAAATCTCGCTGTTGACGTGGGCCGTGCCGTCGCGGTCATTTCCATATTCCAGACGATTCCATTGCAACGCGTGCCGACCGCCTGACGAGGCTGACGGTGGTGTTCATAGCGTTGGCAGCGCGATCTTGGCTGCTCCCCGTATCGGGATGCGGCGCAATTTATCGAGGGCGGCTATTGCGGGGAATACAACAATTACGACAATCGGCGTAGGCCGAGAAAGACGTCAGAAGAGGTCTGTAAATATCTAGGAGAAATGGTTTTTTCGTAGTTTTTGTATCGTCAAAAAACCTGCATTTAACTATTTTCATTGTGTTTTTTGCGTAGTAAGCCATTCAAATGATTCGTCGGCGTAGCTCACTCGCAAGGTGCGCCCGGTGAGGTGGCGAGCCTGTCTCTCCGTTCGTTGTGCCGAACAGTCGAGGTGAACATGCAGCCGGGTAATCCACCCGACGAGAATGCCGATCGCGCGTCTTCGTCACGCGTGGTGCCTGTGAACTGGCAAAGGTTGACGGTATTGGTGGTGGAGGATCATCCGGCCTACCGAATTTTACTCGGATGGATCCTGCATAAGCTGGCGCTCGGGTTTGTGGTGGTGGACGACGGCCAGGCGGGGTTGGCGCTCATGGAGCGCCAGCGCATCGACCTGGTGCTGACCGACTGCCAGATGCCCGTCATGGACGGCTACGCCATGACCCGGCAAGTGCGGCGCAACGAACGCCTGGCCGGTACTGCCCGTGTGCCGATCATTGCCTTTACGGCCACCCTTGGGCCAGAGCAGATACAGCGGTGCGTGGCAGCCGGTATCGACGCCTGGTTACTCAAGCCCGTGACCTTCGAACAACTACGCGACGTTCTTACCGATTGGTTACCCCTCAGCGTCCGACCTTACCGGCCCGCGGCCGCAGCGCAATGGCCGACGCGCGCGAGCCTGCTCGAAACCTTCGGCAGCGTAACCACGGTTGAACAACTGTTGCAGACCCTGGTTCGGGAAGCGCAAGTGGACCTCGCCGTGCTGACCGAAGCCCGGCGCACAAGGGATGCCTGCGCCACCGCACAGCATTTGCATCGTTTGATTGGAAGCGTTGCGTTTCTAGGCGCCGACTCCCTGGAAACCCGAGGTGCGCGAGTGATTGATGCGGTGACGCGAGAAGGGGTAGCGCGACACGCATGCTCACTCGGTTTGCTGCTCGAGGACATTCACAGCTACGTGAGGTACTTGTCTTCGCTGTAGATTTGCAGGACGTTTCTGATCTTTATGTAGTCTTTAAGGGTAGGCAAGTTCTGTTTGTTTTGTGGGCCTTAACCTGAGGCTCATTGATTGCTGGACCGTGGTGGAAAACGACGGCCAGCGACGGTTGTGGCTGAAAGCCACTAGCGGTAACGTGCGGCAACTCAACTGGTAATCCAGGTGGTTCCCATGCTCCGTGTAATTATCGCTGACGATCATCCTATTGTGCGGGTCGGGCAGAAAGTGGTGATCGAGGCCAATGGCAAATGCAAGGTAGTGGGCGAGGCAGATGGCCCCGATCAACTGTTGGAGTTGATGGCGCACCAACCCTGCGACGTGCTGGTGACCGACTTCGCCATGCCGGGCAATCAACAGGCGGACGGCTATGGACTGTTGGGCCTGCTGAATCGTCAATATCCCCAGATGCCGGTGATTCTGGTCACCATGTTTGCCAGCGTGGCCACCCTGCGGGCGTCGTTTGCCCAAGGCGCCAGGGCCATCGTTGCCAAAAGTGCGTCGGCCCGGGAGTTGCCACTGGCCATCAAGGCGGTGTGTGGCGGCCAGACGTTTGTCAGCGAGTGCCTGCGCCAGCAAATGGACGAGGCCGGTAGCCTTGATCAGCAAGCCGAGCCGCAGTTGTCCGGCAAAGAGCGCGAAGTGGTGCGCATGCTCGCCAGCGGCATGACCGTCAGCCAGATCGCGGCACGGGTCAATCGCAGTATCTCGACCATCAGCAAGCAGAAAAGTACCGCGATGAGCCGGCTGTGCATTTCCACCGATGTGGATTTGTACGCCTACGCACGCAGTAGTGGCATGGTGCCGTAAGCTCGCTTATTTGCGTGGCGAATGTCGGTAGCCTTGGCGGCGCGGGCAGCTTATCGTGCGCCTACTCTTTTCGACACCCGCGGAGCCTGCCCATGAGTGATGCCCATAACGCCCTGATCACTGAGTTCTACAGCGCCTTCCAGCGCCTGGACGCCGAGGCCATGGCCGCCTGCTACACCGACGATGTGGTGTTCAGCGACCCTGCGTTTGGCGAACTGCACGGCCGTGATGCCGGGGACATGTGGCGCATGCTGACCACGCGGGCCAAAGACTTTTCCCTGACCTTCGACAACGTGCGCAGCGATGAGCGCAGTGGCAGTGCCCATTGGGTGGCGACGTACTTGTTCAGTGCTACCGGCAACACGGTGGTCAACGATATCCAGGCGCGCTTTGTGTTTCGCGACGGCAAGATCTGCGAGCACCACGACAGCTTCGATCTGTGGCGTTGGTCGCGGCAGGCGCTGGGCACCAAGGGCTTGCTGTTGGGTTGGACGCCGCTGGTGAAAAACGCCGTGCGTGGCCAGGCATTGCGTGGTTTGAAGGCATTTCAGGCCAGTCGTTGATAAGCTTGGCGCTCTTCTGTATTAGCCGAATCGACCTGTGACTGATCCTTCTGAACCCAAACCCTGGTTCGTCTACCTTGTACGCGCCGCCAATGGCTCGCTGTACTGCGGCATCAGCAATGACCCGGTGCGCCGCTTTGCTGCTCACCAGAGCGGCAAGGGCGCGCGGTTTTTCCTGTCCAGCCCGGCCGTGGCGCTGGTGTACACCGAGCAATGCGCGAGCAAGGGTGAGGCGTTGCGTCAGGAGCGGTTGATCAAGAAATTGAAAAAGAGTGCCAAGGAGTGCCTGGCGGCCAGCGGTTCATTGATTTGACTGATGGGGTCCCATCGTCCCCAAACGGCGTGTTGCAGGCTAATCTAGCGGCTCACTTCTAGAGCGGAGCCTGGCATGTCTGAGTTGATCCTCCACCACTACCCGCAGTCCCCCTTCGCTGAAAAAGCCCGCCTGTTGCTGGGTTTCAAGGGTTTGTCCTGGCGCTCGGTGCATATCTCGCCGGTGATGCCCAAGCCGGACCTCACCGCCCTGACCGGCGGCTATCGCAAAACGCCGGTGTTGCAAGTCGGCGCGGATATCTACTGTGACACCGCCTTGATTGCCCGTCGGCTGGAGCAGGAAAAGTCTGCGCCAGCACTGTTCCCCCAAGGCCTTGAACTGGTCACCCAAGCCTTCGCCGCCTGGGCGGACTCGGTGGTGTTTTCCCATGCCGTGGCGCTGGTGTTCCAGCCAGAATCCCTGGCGGTCAAATTCGCCAAGGTGCCGCCGGAAATGATCCAGGTGCTGGTGGCTGACCGCAGCAAGTTGTTCAGCGGCGGCACCGCAACCCGTGTGCAATTGGAGCAGGCCAAGCATCAATGGCCGACGATCATCCATCGCATCAATCAGCAATTGCAGCACCCGGCCGGGGATTTCCTGTTCGGCGAGCCGTCGATTGCCGACTTTGCCCTGGCCCACCCACTGTGGTTCCTCAAAGGCTCTTCCGTGACGTCGCCGTTGGTAGATGCCTATCCTGCCGTCGCCGCTTGGCTGGATCGCGTGCTGGGTTTCGGCCACGGTACATCCACCCAGATGAGCGCCGATCAGGCCCTGGACGTATCGCGCAATGCGGCACCGGCTGTTCTGCCTGAAGAAGTCTTTGAGGACTTGAACGGCTTCAAGGCTGGCCAGCAGGTGACCATTTGCGCCACCGACTACGGCACCGACCCGGTAGCGGGCGAACTGCTGTTTGCCGGACGCGAAGAGCTGATCCTGCGTCGCAGCGACGAACGTGCCGGCACCGTGCATGTGCATTTCCCACGCATGGGTTTTCGCATCCAGGCGCAATAAACAAAAATATTTGCAAATTAAGGTGAGGTAAATCCACCGCCCATCCGTGTAGTGCTTGAAACTGCGATCTATTCGCATTAACAGCGTTTTCTACACGGGTTCTCACAGCATGAAGTCGACGGCGGGCGGTTGGGTTAAACAGTGGCTGGGAGCCTCGGTATTGGCGGTATCGGGGCTGGCGTTGCTGCCCCTGACTATGGCGCAGGCGCAGGAGCAGCAGAGCGCCCAGTTCAACTTTGCCCTGGCGGCCAAACCGTTGCCCCAGGCCTTGAGCGACTTCAGCCGGGTCACCGGCATCAGCGTGATCTACACCGACGAAGCGCCCTACGGCCTCAGCGCCCCGGCAGTCAGCGGGCAGATGAGTGCAAACCAGGCCCTGCAACGCCTGCTGGGCAACAGTGGCTTCACTTTCCGCCAGATCGATGCCCGCACCCTGGCCCTTGAACCGCTGCCGACGGAAGGCGCGGTCAACCTCGGCGCTACCACCATCAGCGGTGCCGGCCAGGCCCAGGACAGCACCAGCTACCAGCCGCCGCCCACCAGTTCGGTGATGCGCTCCCACGCGCTGCTGCTGGAAACCCCGCAGACCGTCAACGTGGTGCCCGCCCAAGTACTGCGCGATCAGACCCCGCGCAATCTGGATGACGCCCTCGCCAACGTCAGCGGTATCACCCAGGCCAACACCTTGGCCAGTACCCAGGACGCGGTGATGTTGCGCGGCTTTGGCGACAACCGTAATGGTTCGATCATGCGCGACGGCATGCCCATCGTGCAGGGGCGTGCATTGAATGCCACGGCGGAGCGCGTCGAAGTGCTCAAGGGCCCGTCGTCGCTGCTGTACGGCATCCAGGATCCGGGTGGCGTGGTGAACATCGTCAGTAAAAAGCCTGAACTGGTGCAGTCCACCGCCCTGACCGTACGCGGCTCCACCTTCGGCGATGGCAAGAACGGCAGCGGCGGCAGCCTCGACACCACCGGCCCGATTGGCGACAGCGGCCTGGCCTATCGTCTGATCGTCGACCATGAAGACGAAGACTACTGGCGTAACTTTGGCACTCACCGTGAGAGCCTGATCGCGCCGTCCCTGGCCTGGTACGGCGACAGCACCCAATTGCTGTTTGCCTACGAACACCGCGAATTTCTCACCCCGTTCGACCGTGGCACCGCCATCGATCCCAAGACCAATCACCCGCTGGACATCCCGGCCACACGGCGTCTGGATGAACCCTTCAACAACATGGAAGGCCGTTCCGACCTGTACCGTTTTGAAGCCGATCACGACCTGAACGATGATTGGAAAGCCCACTTCGGCTATAGCTGGAACCGCGAGACCTACGACGCCAGCCAAGTGCGCGTCAGTGCGGTGAACACCAATGGTACCCTGACCCGCAAGATGGACGGCACCAAAGGGGCAATCACCACGGACCGGTTCGCCACCGCGAGCCTGGAAGGTAAGGTCAATGTGTTCGGCCTGCAGAACGATGTGGTGTTCGGCCTGGATGATGAGTACCGCAAAATCTACCGCGCCGACCTGATTCGTCAGAGTTCACGCGCCACCAGCTTCAACTACAACAATCCGGTGTACGGCAATGAAGTCGCGGGCACTACCGTCAGCCCCGCTGACAGCGCCCAGACCGACCTGCTGCGCAGTGATTCGCTGTTCTTCCAGGACGCCATCCACCTGAACGAACAGTGGATTTTCGTCGCCGGCGCGCGCTATCAGATGTATGACCAATACGCCGGCAAAGGCGTGCCGTTCAAGGCTAACACCAACGGCAACGGCCAGGCCTGGGTGCCGCGTGCGGGCCTGGTGTATCGCTACACCGATGAACTGTCGTTCTACGGCAGCTACACCGAATCGTTCAAACCCAACTCCACCATCGCCGCCTTGGCCGATGGCAGCACCTTGACCGGCGACCTGACGCCCGAGGAATCCAAGTCCTGGGAACTGGGGGCCAAGCTCGACATTCCGGGACGCATCACCGCCAGCGCGGCGCTGTTCAACATCGACAAGCGCAACGTGCTGGTCTCCGTCGGCTCCGGCGCCAACACCGTCTACAGCATTGCCGGCCAGGTGCGCTCCCGTGGGTTGGAACTGGACGCCACCGGCCAGTTGACCGACAAGGTGAGCCTGATCGGCAGCTACGCCTACACCGATGCACTGGACGTCAAGGACAAGGACCCGACCCTGCAAGGCAACCGCCTGCAAAACGTTGCCAAGCACACCGGTTCGCTGGCGGTGGCTTATGACTTCGGCAACATCTTTGGTGGCGACCAGTTGCGGGTGGGCACCGGTGCGCGTTACGTCGGTGAACGTGCAGGCGATGCGGCCAACGATTTCACCTTGCCGGGTTACACCGTGGCGGATGCCTTTGCGACCTACGACACCAAGATCGATGGGCAAAAGGTTAAGTTCCAACTCAACGTGAAGAACATGTTCGACCGCGTCTACTACACCTCCGCGGCCAGCCGCTTGTTTGTGTCCATGGGCGATGCGCGGCAGGTGTCGGTGTCCAGCACCCTGGAGTTCTAAGGGGTTTATGGTAGCGTTGCCGCCACTGATGTCTTGGCGGAAACGATACTGATGCATTTTGGACGATGGCTACATCTGCTGTGCTTGAGCGCTTTGCTGGGTGGTTGCGCGAGTGTTTCACCGACTTCCACCCCGGCAAGCCTGGAGCAACTCCTGGCTGACCCGGCCCTCAACGGCGCCACTGTTTCCCTGATGGTGCGTGATGCCCGTAGCGGTAGCACGCTCTATCAACACAACCCGCGAACCCGCCTGATTCCCGCCTCCAATCTCAAGTTGCTCACCACCGCAGCGGCGATGGATGTACTGGGGCCGCAATACCGCTTCTCCACGCAACTGCTGAGCAACGGCACGCAGCAAGGTGAGCGCCTCGCCGGCAATCTGTACCTCAAGGGCCTGGGCGATCCGACCACGCAATTCGCTGATTACCAGACATTGGCGGCACAGCTTGCGGGCCAGGGCGTGCGCCAGATCCAGGGCGACTTGGTATTTGACGATACCTTTTTCGACGCCGAACGCCTGGGCGTGGACTGGGCCCAGGACGACGAAAGTACCTACTATGGTGCGCAGATTTCCGCGCTGACCGTATCGCCTAACACGGATTTTGATGCGGGCACGCTACTGGTCACGGCAAAGGCGCCCGCCATGGTTGGCCAACCGGTCAGCGTGGTGGTGAGCCCGTCCACCGACTACGTGCAACTGAACAACCGCGCTGTCAGCGGCCCCGGCAACAATTACGGCATCACTCGCCAGCACGGCACCAACCTGCTGCAACTCACCGGCGCGCTGGCGCCCGGCAAGCAAAGCCGGCAGTGGGTGAGTGTGTGGGAGCCGACGCAACTGGTGGCCAATCTGTTTGAACAGGCGCTGGCGCAGCAGGGCATTCAGGTGCTGGGGCGACGCGTGATCGGCGGCGTAACCCCGGTAACAGCCAGGGTATTGGCCGAGCATCAATCGGCGCCTTTGCAGGCACTGATCACGCCGCTGCTCAAGCTGTCGAATAACAACATGTCCGAAGCCTTGCTCAAGGCCATGGGCCGCAAGGTGTCCAATGCTGGGACGGCGCAGGCGGGTGTCGCGGCAGTGGCGGATTTCATGCGCCGCCAGGGTTTGGACCCGATGACGCTGAGCCAGGTCGATGGTTCGGGCTTGTCGCGGCGCAATCTGGTGTCCTCGCAGAACCTCACCGACCTGCTGCTGGCGACGGCCAAACAGCCCTGGTTCGACGCCTGGTACAACGCGTTGCCAATCGCTGGTAACTCCGATCGCATGAGCGGCGGCAGCCTGCGTTATCGTCTGCGCGGAACGGCGGCGGAAAACAACCTGCACGCCAAGACCGGCTCCATGGCCGGTGTGTCGTCGTTGAGCGGCTACATCACCGACGCCCAGGGCCGGCGCCTGGTGTTTTCAATGATCAGCAACAATTACCTGAGCACCGCCGCACCGATCCGCGCCCTGGAAAACCGCGTGGCGCTGGCCCTGGTGCAGTGGCACGACTAGTTCAGGGCTGATAGCCCATGCGCCAGCTCACGGCCCGGGTCGCGGCCAGCAAGTGCTGCGCTGCCGGGCCGTCTTCGTCGGCATGGAACAACGAGGTGGGACCGACCACGGTCATCACCGCCGCCACTTGGCCGATGGCGTTGAAGACCGGCGCGGATAACGCATCGACGCCGGGCATCAACAAACCATGCACAAAATGCAGGCCACGGTTGCGGATTTGTTCGCAGGCGGTGGCGTAGGCCTGGTCATCTGCCAGGGCATGGGCGATGCCAGCCTGGATTTCGCGTTCACGCAGCTCCACGGTTTCCCGCGACGGTAGAAAGGCGCTGAACACCAACCCGGTGGACGAACTGAGCAGCGGCAGCACCGAACCCAATTGCGTCACCACCGTGACGGCGCGCACGGCGGGTTCGATCTGCACTACGGTCGCGCCCTGGTTGCCCCATACCGCCAGGAAGCAGGTTTCATTCAACTCATCGCGCAGCTCCGCCAGGGGCATCGCGCCGACCTTCAACACATCCATGCTGCCCAGCGCCGCCAGGCCCACGCGCAAGGCTTCGCGGCCCAGCCCGTAGTGGTTGGTGGCGGTGTTCTGTTCAGCGAAACCCGATGCAATCAGTGCCTGCAGGTAGCGGTGCACCTTGCTCGCCGGCATCTGCACGTGTTCAGCCAGGCGCGACAGCGAAGTGGCCGGGGACAGCTCGGCCAGGGCCTTGAGGATATCGGTGCCCACTTCGGCCGAGCGGACTTTCTGTTTACCGGTGTCGCGGGGCTTTTCCATGGAAGGGCGAGAATCCAAGAGATGAATGGGCGTCTTTATAGCTTGACGGTCGATAGTGATCAAATTACGTTATGCGTAACTGGATTACGATAAAAACAACTGACCTACAGAGGACGATCCATGAACCTCGAATACCTGTCGGGCTTCGGCAATGAATTCGCCAGCGAAGCCTTGCCCGGCGCACTGCCGGTCGGCCAGAACTCCCCGCAAAAAGCGCCCTACGGGCTGTACACCGAACTGTTCTCCGGCACCGCGTTTACCATGGTGCGCAGTGAAGCCCGGCGCACCTGGCTGTACCGCATTCAGCCGTCGGCCAATCATCCTGCTTTCATCAAATTGGAGCGGCAATTGGCCGGTGGGCCGTTGGGGGCGGTGACGCCCAATCGCTTGCGCTGGAATCCGTTGGATTTGCCGAGCGAACCGACGGATTTCATTGATGGGCTTGTGGGCATGGTCGCCAATTCGGCGGCGCAAAAGCCCTCAGGCATCAGCATCTACACCTATCGCGCCAACCGTTCCATGGAGCGTGTGTTCTTCAACGCTGATGGCGAACTGTTGATCGTCCCCGAGCAAGGTCGCCTGCGCATCGCCACCGAATTGGGCGTGCTGGAGGTGGAGCCGCTGGAAATCGTCGTGCTGCCGCGCGGCCTCAAATTCCGCGTCGAGCTGCTGGATGCTCAGGCGCGTGGTTATGTCGCCGAGAACCACGGCGCCCCGTTGCGTCTGCCGGACCTGGGCCCTATCGGCAGCAATGGCCTGGCCAATCCGCGTGACTTCCTGACGCCGGTCGCCCACTACGAAGATCAGAAGAAACCGACAACGCTGGTACAGAAATTCCTCGGCGAACTCTGGGCCTGCGAGCTGGACCATTCACCCCTCAACGTGGTCGCCTGGCACGGCAATAACGTGCCGTACAAATATGACCTGCGCCGCTTCAACACCATTGGCACCGTGAGTTTCGATCACCCGGACCCGTCGATCTTCACCGTCCTGACCTCGCCCACCAGCACCCACGGCCTGGCCAACCTCGACTTCGTGATCTTCCCGCCGCGTTGGATGGTGGCCGAGAACACCTTCCGTCCGCCGTGGTTCCACCGCAACCTGATGAACGAATACATGGGCCTGATCCAGGGCGCCTACGACGCCAAGGCCGAAGGCTTCCTACCCGGCGGCGCGTCGCTGCACAGCTGCATGAGTGCCCACGGCCCGGACGGCGAGACCTGTACCAAGGCCATCAACGTAGAGCTGGCGCCGCACAAGATCGACAACACCATGGCCTTCATGTTCGAGACCAGCCAAGTGCTGCGTCCCACCCAGTTCGCCCTGGACTGCCCGCAACTGCAAACCACTTATGACGCGTGCTGGGCCTCGCTGCCCGCCACCTTCAACCCGAACCGGAGATAACCCATGACTCAGCCCACACTTACCCGCAGCTGGGTGGCCTCCGCCAATGGTCACACCGATTTTCCTCTGCAAAACCTGCCGTTGGGCGTGTTCAGCATCAACGGCTCGGCACCACGCGCTGGCGTGGCGATTGGCGACTCGATCCTGGATCTGCACGCCGCCATCGATGAATTTGACGGTGAAGCCCGTCGCGCCGTCGAAGCGACCGCCGGTGGCCAACTGAACGCCTTTTTTGAACTGGGCCGCGGCCCGCGCGTGGCCTTGCGCGAGCGCCTGCTGGAACTGCTGGCCGAAGGCAGCAAGCTGCACACCCGTGAAGCGCAGGTGCTGCACCGCGCCGCCGATTGCCAGATGCATGTACCGGCGCGGATCAATGACTACACCGACTTCTACGTCGGCATCGAGCACGCGCAAAACGTCGGCAAACTGTTTCGTCCCGACAATCCTTTGCTGCCCAACTACAAGTACGTGCCAATTGGCTACCATGGCCGTGCTTCGACCATTCGTACCTCAGGCACCGACGTGCGCCGCCCCAAAGGCCAGACTCTACCGGCCGGGCAGACCGAACCTACTTTCGGTCCGTGCGCACGCTTGGACTATGAACTGGAGCTGGGCATCTGGATCGGCCAGGGCAACGAGATGGGCGATTCGATTGCCATTGGTGACGCGGCCGATCACATCGCCGGCTTCTGCCTGCTCAATGACTGGTCGGCACGGGATATCCAGGCCTGGGAATATCAGCCGTTGGGGCCGTTCCTGTCGAAAAGCTTCATCACCACCATCTCGCCTTGGGTGGTGACGGCCGAAGCCCTGGAACCGTTCCGCAAAGCGCAACCGGCGCGCCCTGAGGGCGACCCGCAACCGCTGTCGTACCTGTTGGATAAACGTGACCAGGCCACAGGTGCCCTGGATATCGAGCTGGAAGTGCTGCTCACCACCGCCGCCATGCGCGAGCAGAACCTGCCGGCCCATCGTCTGGCCCTGAGCAACAGCCTGCATATGTACTGGACGGTTGCGCAATTGGTGGCGCACCACAGTGTCAACGGTTGCCAATTGCAGGCAGGCGATCTGTTTGGTTCGGGGACTTTGTCCGGCCCGCAAACCGGCCAATTCGGCAGCCTGCTGGAAATGACTGAAGGCGGCAAAAAAGCCGTTGAATTGCCGTCCGGCGAAGTGCGCAAGTTCCTTGAAGACGGCGACGAAATCATCCTGCGCGCGCGTTGCAACCGTGAAGGCTTTGCCTCCATCGGTTTCGGCGAATGCCGTGGCACCGTGATCGCGGCGCGCTAGGAGGGCAGGGCGATGGAACTCTACACCTACTACCGTTCCACTGCGTCGTACCGGGTGCGTATTGCCTTGGCCCTCAAGGGCCTGGATTTCACCGCGGTGCCGGTCAACCTGCTGGTCCCGGCGGGCGGCGCCAACCGCCAGCCTGAGTACCTGGCGATCAACCCGCAAGGTCGCGTCCCGGCCTTGCGTACCGAGGAGGGTGAGCTGTTGATTCAGTCGCCGGCGATCATCGAATACCTGGATGAACGTTATCCACAGGTGCCGCTGCTCTCCAAAGACCTGGCGACCCGCGCCCATGAGCGCGCGGTGGCCTCGATCATTGGCTGCGATATCCATCCGCTGCATAACTCCAGCACCCAGAACTTGCTGCGCCAATGGGGGCATGACGAGGCTCAACTGCTGGAGTGGATCGGTCACTGGATCAGCCAGGGCTTGGGCGCGGTGGAGCAGTTGATCGGCGACCAAGGGTTTTGCTTCGGCGAGCAGCCGGGGTTGGCCGACACCTTCCTGATTCCGCAACTGTATGCGGCCGAGCGCTTCAAGGTGCCGCTGGCGGCGTACCCGCGCATTGGGCGGGTGGCGGCGTTGGCCGCGCAGCATCCGGCCTTTATCAAGGCCCATCCCGCCAATCAACCTGACACCCCCTGACCCCTGTAGGAGCCGGCAAGCCGGCTCCTAAACAGTTGCGCTAGACCATAAAAATAAAATCAAAGGTACCTTGCGATGCACAATCAGATTGCCAGCTTTCGCGCGGCACTCGACGCCCGTCCGGTGTCGCGTTATCAGTGGTTGATTCTCCTGTTGCTGGCGCTGCTGCTGGTGACCGATGGCTACGACGCCCAGGTGCTGGGTTACGTGGTGCCGGCGCTGGCCCAGGATTGGGGGTTGGAGAAGGCTGCATTCGGCCCGGTGTTCAGCGCCAACCTGCTGGGGCTGACCTTGGGGTCATTGTTGGTCACGCCGCTGGCGGATCGGTTCGGGGTGCGCCGCATCCTGCTTGGCTGCGTACTGATCTACGCCACGCTTACGGTGCTGATGGTATTTGCCAATTCGCTGAACACGCTGATGGCCGCCCGGTTTATCTGCGGCATCGGCATGGGCGGCGCGATGCCCAGCGCGATGGCTTTGATGTCGGAATACTCGCCGCCGCGCCTGCGCACGTTGATGGTGACGTTGGCGGCGTGTGGCTTCTCGTTCGGCGGCGCGGCCGGCGGGTTTGTGGCGGCGGGATTCATTGATGGCTTCGGGTGGCAGGCGGTGTTCCTGGCAGGGGGCGTAACGCCGTTGCTGTTGTTCCCGTTTCTGGTGTGGCTGTTGCCGGAATCCTTGCCGCGTTTGCTGCGTGATGCGCCGCCCTATGCTCGGCTGCAGAGCGTAACGTCACGCATGCTGCCGGGCTGGCAACCACCGGCAGCGACCGAGGCCGAAAACCAGCAGGAGCAGGGCAGCAAACTGACGGTGGTAGAGCTGTTTCGCAACGGCTACGCGCGCCCGACGCTGCTGATCTGGGCGACCTTTTTTGTCAGCTTGATCCTGCTGTATTTCATGATCAGTTGGTTGCCGTCGCTGCTGTTGGAAAGTGGCTTGGCGTTGAAAGAAGCCAATCTGGTGACCTCGATGTTCCTGTTCGCCGGCACCTTGGGCGCCATCGGCATGGCCTGGTTCGCCGACCGCTTGAAAAGCAAAGTGCGCCTGTTGTCCGGCGTGCTGGCCGCGGCTGCGGTGTGCACCATGCTGCTCGGCCTGAACCATGACAACCCGCGTTACCTGGTGGCCTGCGTGTTCGCGGCCGGGTTTTGCATCATCGGTGGTCAACTGACCCTCAATGCCTTCGCCAGTAACTTCTACCCGGCACACGTGCGCGCCACCGGAACGGGCTGGGCGCTGGGTGTGGGGCGTTTTGGTTCAATCCTGGGGCCGCTGTTTGGCAGTATGTTGCTGGCGATGCATATTCCGGTGCAGCAGATTTTCTTTTTCTGCGCGATACCGGCGGTGATGGCGGCGTTGTTGATCATTCAGGTGCGTTCGCCGGGTGCTGAAGGACCGAAGAGCCCGCTGTCCGGGGATATTCTCAAAGCGCCGCAGGCTTAATGCACCACTGAATTGGGCGGCAGGTGGCCCAGGCGTTCGGTCAGGCGCAGGCGTTGGATCGGATCTTCGCTGAGCATCAGCGCGTGTTCCAGGTCGAAGCGTTCGGCGTTGGGGCAGTCCAGGCGCTGATATAGGCTGGCCCGTGCCAGGTAATCGGCGGCGCTGGCGTTGCCCAGTTCCAGCACGCGTTCGGCGTCAATCAGTGCTTGGAGTGGGGCGTCGTTGGAAAGGTGCAATTGCCTCAAGTTGCGTGACAACCGTTGCAGGATCGAACGCGGGTCGGCTGTGTGGAGGTGATCGGCCTGCAACTTGAGGTTGGGGCCGTATTGGCGCTGCAACAGGTCGCGGCAATCATTCGGGTAGAGGCGCCGGCCGCCGCAGGGATCCAGCAGGTGATCGGCGCCGGGGACTCTTAAAAGGAAATGGCCGGGGAAATTCACGCCGACCATGGGGATCTCCAGGCGGCGCGCCAGCTCAAGGGCGATCAGCCCCATGGCCAGGGGTTGCCCGCGCTTGCGCTGCAAGACCTTGTCCAGCAGGGCTGCGGCGGGGCGCAAGGGCGTGAATTCATCCTGGGCAAATCCCAGGTCATTCAAGCGCCGCAACAGCGGCTGGCCCAGTTCATCCGCCGGCAACAGCGGCATACCCAGGCTCACCTGTTGTTGCAGTAAGGTCAGTTCCTGCAGGATCTGCATGGGCTTCACGGCCGGATCATGCTCGGCAGCAATCCACAACGCCGCTTCAAACAGCGCGGGTGGGGAGCGTTCCAGGCAGGCGACAAAGGCTTTGCGGGGATTCATTGCATTCTCCGGCAGATGCCCCCGTTTTAGCCTTGCTGGGAATTTTCGTCCAGTGGCTTGGGAAATATCCTGCGTGCTTATGTCGCAAGACCTGTGAAATCGGGCGGCTTATTCCAGCCTGGTCCGGCAGTTTTCTGCCGCAAGCCTATACTTGGCCCACTACCAGAAGTGATTCGGGAGCTTGACGATGTTTGCTCTCATGCACAGCACCCGCCTTGAATCGCTGCACTTGAGCGTCGACCCGGCCACCGGGCTGAAGGCGGTCATCGCCATCCATAACAGCCGCCTGGGGCCTGCCCTCGGTGGCTGTCGCTACCTTTCCTACCCCGACGACGAAAGTGCCGTGGCCGATGCCGCGCGCCTGGCCCAAGGCATGAGCTACAAGGCGGCCTTGGCCGGTCTGCCGGTGGGCGGGGGCACCGCCGTGATCCTGCGTCCCGGCCACGTAGAAAGCCGTGCCGCATTATTTGAAGCCTTTGGTCGATGCGTTGAGCAACTCGACGGGCGTTACATCACCGCCATCGACAGTGGCACTTCAGTGGCGGACATGGATTGCATCGCCCAGCATACCCGCTACGTCACCAGCACCACCGCCGCAGGCGACCCATCGCCCCATGCCGCCATGGGCGTGTTCGCCGGCATCCGTACCACCGCCATGGCGCGCCTGGGCAGCGACAACCTCGAAGGCCTGCGCGTGGCCATCCAAGGGCTGGGAAATGTGGGCTACGCCTTGGCCGAACAACTGCATGCCGCCGGAGCCGAACTGCTGGTAAGCGACATCGACCACGGCAAAGTGCAACTGGCCATGGAGCAGTTGGGCGCGCACCCCATCGCCAACGACGCGTTACTGAGCACGCCGTGCGACATCCTTGCGCCTTGTGGCCTCGGCGCCGTGTTCAACCGCCAGAGCGTCGGCCAATTGCGTTGCGCCGCCGTGGCCGGTTCTGCCAGTGCGCAATTGACTCATCTGGACAACGCGGATCAATTGGAGGCACGCGGCATCCTCTACGCCCCCGACTACGTGATCAACTCCGGTGGCCTGATCTACGTCGCGCTGAAGCACGGCGGAGCGGAACTGCCAACGATTACCGCGCACCTGTCCAACATTGGCACGCGCCTCACCGAGATCTTCGCTCACGCCCAGGCGGAAAAACGCTCACCCGCACGGGTGGCGGATGAGCTGGCCGAGCGTTTGCTGTACCGCTGATACACCGATCAGAGTTGATACTTCTCACGCACCAGTGAGCCGACCCCCATGCGATCCAGAATGTGCATCGGACATAGGAGCGTGACGCGGACGGTCCCCGGTAGCCGACTGATTTCAATCGAGCCGTTAAGCGTTGCGCGGTTGCGCACCTCATCCATCGACAGACCCGTGACGGCCGCTGCGCGCTCCAGGCCGTTTTCCGTCGCTAAGTTGAGGTCGGCGCCACTGCCGATAAAAGTAATGGGTCCGTTGTCTTCTATCTCGAACTGCCCCCAGCGCTCGCCCAATGCCTTGACATGCAACCGTTGCTCGGCAGTCATCGGACGAGCCATGGGCGGCAGGTCATCAAGGTTTTGCAGCAGGATCGGGCCGTCGAGTGCCAACCCCTTGATCACATGGGCGGTCAGTTCGGTTTCACCCGATACATCGGTGGCATGCCCGGCAATTTCGCCGTTGCCTTGCTGGGCGTGCATATCGCCCATGTAAACCCCGGCGCCGGGGACTCTCACCGGGCAAATCAGCACGCAACCTTCACGTACCGAGTTGGTGTCCATATGCCCGTCGGTTTTCGCGGCATGCAGTTGGTCATGGGTCATGCCGTAGCGATGGGGCGCGCCGACCAGGTACTGACCGAAGTCGGCACAGTTGTGGGAATCCGGCAGATCCCGTGAAGGCGTGGTGCCAATATTGCCCAGGAAAGGCCGCATGTGCGCGGCAAGGCCGGGGATATCGGCGCGGGCCAGGGACAGAATCGAATGCTGGGCGGACATCTCCGGCAACGCCGCCATATCCGGTGCCTGGCCGGCGAGGCGGTCGGCTACCAACTGGTTCACGGTCAGGCTCAGCTGATGCTCGGCATCGAACACGATGACGTAGCCATGGCTGAAGCGAAATGCGCTGACCTCCGCCCCGCAGGCGTTGCAACGAATGGCGTCCGCGCCGATGCCGTCGACATGGCTGGCGGGATGCTCCTGCCCACAGTTGGAACAGAACTTGGCGACAAAGGGATCGCCATGATAACGCCCCTCAACAAAACGCATGACACCTGACGAAGTGGCCAGAGACGTCACGCGCATGCGTTTGATCTTCAGGGCCACGGCGTCACCGACCTCTGCGCCGGCGATGAATACGGGTTGAGTCACCTCATGGCCACCTTCAAATGCGGGCGTGATCATTGGGCCCCAACACCCCGGCGGAGTACCGGTGATAAGCGTGCCGCCATCGGCGAGCGGGCCGAGCATCTTCTGGCTGGGGCCGATGAGGCCATTGGTGTAGGTGTTGACGATCAGGCGATCAACCGGTGCTGAGTGGTGCATTTTTATTCTCCGGGTCCTATGTGATTGAACCTTCGGTCACGGCGTATTGATCAGGGAAGGTTCAGGCAGGCCCAGTAGACCGGTGTTTTGTATCCCGAATATGTCGCGCGGGTGCGCTAATACACAGTGGTACATAACGATGGGAGAGGAGGGTTTGTAACTGCAAAAATCCTGATAGGGTTCTGTGGGCTGGCGCTTTGAGATGCTTGCTCAGCTATCGTTTTCCTACTTGCTGCGGAGAATATTCATGTCCAATCAAGCAACAGCGCATTCCGTAACGTTCAAGCGTCCGGACGGCGCCGAGGTCAATGGCTACCTGGCCAGCCCGGCTGTGCTGGAAGGGGCGCCGGCCATCGTATTGATTCAAGAGTGGTGGGGGCTGAACGAGCAGATCAAGGGCGTGGCCATCCGCCTGGCCGAGTGCGGTTACCGGGTGCTGGTGCCGGACCTTTATCGCGGCGCCTCGACCGTGGAAGAGGAAGAAGCCCATCACCTGATGGACAGCCTGGATTTTGGCGATGCGGTATCCCAGGACATCAAGGGCGCGGTGCGCTACCTGCAGGCCGACTCGCAAAAAGTGGGCGTGACCGGCTACTGCATGGGCGGGGCGTTGACGCTGTTGGCGCTCAATGCAATTCCGGAGCTGGCTGCGGGTGTGGTCTGGTATGGCTTCCCACCGCTTGAATATCTGGATGCGGCAAAAATCAAAGCACCGCTGATTGGCCATTGGGGCACACAGGATGCTTTTTTCAACATCGAAACCGTCGCGGAGCTGGAATCAACGCTGCACGCGGCGGGTGTGGACGCGACCTTCTACCGTTACCTGGCGCGCCATGCCTTTGCCAACGAAACAGCGATCGGCAACGGCCGTATCCCCGACACGCAATACGACGCCGCATGGTCGCAACTGGCGTGGGACCGCACATTGACCTTCTTCGGCAAAACCCTGTGGCAGGCGTAAGGCGCAAATAGCCTTCGGTAAAAACGATGAGTTGCCGGTCTGCCTGAACCTGCTGGCTCACCCTGAATCAACGGAGGCGGGCCGGCCTCCTTACTCTGCCTCTGGCTGCCCGATCTCGGCCAGGGCGCTGGCGTTGTTCTTGAACGCTGCTGCAAAGGCGGCGCGGTTCTTGGCCATGAAAATACCGGCGTCTTCTGCCTGCTTTTCAGTCAAGCCTTCCACGTTTTTCAACAGGACATCCATCAGAGACTCTGCCAGTTCAAGCATCTGGTCGTGTGCGTCGGCAAGTTTGCGATCCACGAATGTAGTCTCCAAGTCGCGGGTACTGCGATACAGGGTTTCAACAGCCATTTTTTGGCCTCGTCATCAGGGTGCAGTAGTGAAGGGGAGTAGCCCTTGTGTTCGGGTGTTTCTGGATAGCTGTATTTATATACAGTAAAAAGGTTAAGCCAAACCATCGAGTTTGGATAGCAGTTTTTTAATGTAGCCCGTAAATACAGGTTTGGAGTGCCTCGTGTCACCCCGCCACCATCTCATACCTGCCCCTGGCCTTTTTTCTGCATGCAGAACAACCGTCACGTCCAACCCGCATTATCCGGTCGAGTCGACCTAAGGAAGCATCATCGTGAAGATCAATTGGGCCGAAAGGCTACGCCAGCAAGTGCACGGGCTGGCCGAGTCCCTGGGGAATCTGTTCGTCGAGTCGTTCCACTACCTGGCGTTGTTCGCCATTGGTGCGGTGACGGCCTGGGCGGCGGTGATGGAGTTTCTGGGGATGTTGGAGAACGGGCACATCAAGATCGATGACATCTTGCTGTTGTTCATCTACTTGGAGCTGGGTGCGATGGTCGGCATTTACTTCAAGACCAACCACATGCCGGTGCGGTTCCTGATCTACGTGGCGATCACCGCGCTGACGCGCCTATTGATCTCCAACGTGTCGCACCACAACCCGCCGGACGTGGGAATCATCTACCTGTGCGGTGGGATTCTGCTGTTGGCGTTCGCGATTCTGGTAGTGCGCTATGCCTCGTCGGCCTTCCCGTCGGTGAAGGTCGAAGGCCCGCGTCGCAAGGGCGAGGCGAGCCTGGAAACCGAGAAGGGCGAACTTTAAAGCCCGACGCTGAACGGCAGGGCGCGGGTGGGCGGTCGCTGCAGGACCTTGTGATCGCCATCCGTCATCACCGCCAGGATCTCCATGGCGCTATGGCCCTGCTCGATGGCAATACCGAACTGGATACTTTGCACCAGGCGTTTGAGGCGCTCTGGATCATTGCGCTGTTCGGCGCTGATCATGCGCTTGGCCACTACGCCTTGTTCGTTGGAGAGGGTCAGCATGATGCTGCCGTCCAGCCGTTGTATGCTCAAGTTGACGCGGTATTCAGGGGTGAACGTGTCGGTGATGATCTGAAAAGGATTGTCCATGGTGCGTACCGCCTGAAAAGAACATGCAGTCATTGACGACCGGTGTCGGGATTAGTTCGCGTCTCCTGACCATCGGCCACTCCGTCGCTGAGGTTTTCACAAGGTCCGTTTCCCTCCACAGCTGTACAGCAAAGGCCGTGCCGCATAAGGCGCCGAGCCGTTATTGCGGGACATGAAAAAGGCGAACCGAGGTTCGCCTTTTTGTTGGGTGATCTATTTCAGGGCAGTACCGAGAAAACGATCGCAGACAGCGCAATCAACCCAATCACCACCACAAATACATTCGACACCTGGCCTGAATACTGGCGCAAGGATGGCACGCGACGAATGGCATACATCGGCATCAGGAACAGCAGGCACGCGATGATCGGCCCGCCCATGGTTTCAATCATGCCCAGGATGCTTGGATTAAAGGTGGCCACGGCCCAGCAGGTCAGCACCATGAATAGCGCCGTGCAGCGTTCCAGCCATTTGGCCGACATCGAACGGTTGCGCCCGCGCAGTGATTTGACGATCAGGCCCTGGAAACCTTCGCTGGCACCGATGTAGTGGCCGAGGAAGGATTTGGTGATGGCCACCAGCGCAATCAACGGCGCGGCGTAGGCGATCACTGGGGTCTGGAAGTGGTTGGCCAGGTAGGACAGGATCGAGATGTTCTGCGCCTTGGCCGCTGCCAGGTCGGCTGGCGACAGTGCCAGTACGCAGCTGAAGCAGAAGAACATCACGGTCAGCACCATCATGCCGTGGGCGGTGGCCAGGATGCCGCTGCTTTTGTGCTCGGCCTGCGCGCCGTACACGCGTTTCTGGTCGACGGCGAAGGCGGAGATGATCGGCGAGTGGTTGAAGGAAAACACCATCACCGGAATCGCCAGCCATAGGGTTTTGAAGAACAGCGGCATGGGCATGCCATCACTGGCGGAGGCGAAGAACGCGCCGTTCCAGTTGGGGACCAGGCTGACGGCCAGCAACAGCAGGGCCGCGACGAAGGGATACACCAGCACGCTCATGGCCTTGACGATCACGCCCTGGCCGCAGCGCACGATGGCCATCAGGCCAAGGATCAGCACCAGCGACAGGATCGCCCGAGGCGGTGGGGTCATGTGCAGTTGGTGTTCCATGAAACTGCCCAGGGTGTTGGTCAGCGCCACGCTGTACACCAGCAGGATCGGGAAGATGGCGAAGAAATACAGCAGGGTGATCAGCTTGCCCGCGCCGACGCCAAAGTGCTCTTCGACCACTTCGGTGATGTCGCCGGATCTGCCCGACAGCACAAAGCGCGTCAGCCCACGGTGGGCGAAGAAGGTCATCGGGAAGGCCAGCAGGGCCAGTACGATCAACGGCCAGAAGCCGCCGACGCCGGCATTGATCGGCAGGAACAAAGTGCCGGCGCCGATGGCGGTGCCGTAGAGGCCCAGCATCCAGGTGGTGTCGTGTTTGGTCCAGCCGGTGGTCACGGTTGTTGCTGTAGCAGCAGGATTTTCAGCAGCAGGTGTACGTACATCGGTCATCGGTATTGCCTCGTTATTATTTTTGCGCGGGCTCACGTAGGGGGCGGGTAGAAGTGCTCCGATCAGCACTCCACCCAGCTGACCGCCAGGCCGCCCCGTGAAGTTTCTTTGTATTTGTCATGCATATCGGCGCCGGTATCACGCATGGTGCGGATCACCCGGTCGAGAGAAATGAAGTGTTTGCCGTCACCGCGCAGAGCCATTTGCGTCGCGTTGATCGCCTTGACCGCTGCGATGGCATTGCGCTCGATGCACGGCACTTGCACCAGGCCGCCGACCGGGTCGCAGGTGAGGCCGAGGTTGTGTTCCAGGCCGATTTCGGCGGCGTTTTCCAGTTGCTCGGGGGTGGCGCCAAGGATGTCGGCCAAGCCCGCAGCGGCCATGGCGCACGCCGAACCGACCTCGCCCTGGCAGCCGACTTCGGCGCCGGAGATCGAGGCGTTTTTCTTGCAGAGGATGCCGACGGCCGCGGCGGCCAGGAAGAAATTGACCACATCGTCGTCAGACGCGTCGGCGTTGAACTTCATGTAGTAATGCAGCACCGCCGGGATGATTCCTGCCGCGCCGTTGGTCGGTGCGGTGACCATGCGCCCACCGGCTGCGTTTTCTTCGTTGACGGCGAGGGCGAACAGGTTGACCCACTCCATGGCCGACAGGGTCGAGGTGATGACATTCGGCTTGCCGATTTCCAGCAGGCTGCGGTGCAATTTCGCCGCGCGACGGGGCACGTCCAGACCGCCCGGCAGGATGCCTTCATCGCGCAGGCCTTGCTCCACGCATTCGCGCATCACCGACCAGATATGCAGCAGCCCACTGCGAATGTCGGCGTCGCTGCGCCACGCGCGTTCGTTGGCCATCATCAGCTCGGAAACCCGCAGGCCATGCTTGTTGCACAAGGCCAGCAGTTCTAAGGCGCTGGAAAAGTCGTAGGGCAATTCCACATCGCTGGTCGGCGCAATGCCCGAGGCCGCTTCCGCCGCTTCGATGATGAAACCGCCGCCCACCGAGTAATAGGTTTGCTCGCTCAGCAGGCCGTTTTCGCCGTAGGCGTGCAGGGACATGGCGTTCGGGTGGTAGGGCAGGCTTTCGTCCAGCAGTCGGAGATCGTGCTTCCAGTTGAAGGCAATGTCCTGCTGGCCTGCGAGCAACAGTCGGCCGGATTCGCGCAGTTGCTGGATGCGTGCGTTGATCGAGGTGGGGTCGACCCGGTCCGGCCATTCGCCCATCAGGCCCATCACGCAGGCGCGGTCGGTGGCATGGCCGACGCCGGTGGCGGACAGCGAACCGTATAGGCGCACTTCCACACGGCGAGTGTCGCTCAGCAGGTGTTGGTCGATCAGGGCCTGGGCAAAGGTCGCCGCCGCCCGCATCGGACCGACGGTGTGGGAGCTGGAAGGGCCGATGCCCACTTTGAATAGATCGAAAACACTGATAGCCATGCTAAAGCCTTACAAGCAATGGAGTAGAAATCGCTGCCATGTTTTGTAGAGCGAGCGGAATTGGCGCGATACTGAGCCTCTGGATCGGCACTGACCAACGAATTATCCTAAGACACTCTTTAGCAGGACTAAACGCTATGACCCGGCCCCTTCATGGCCAGACGTATGTCTGGCTGCACGTTTTTTCCTGTGCTGCGCGGCATTTGTCGTTCACCCGCTGCGCCGAGGAACTGCACATCACGCCGGGCGCGGTGAGCCAGCAGATCCGCCAGTTGGAGGAGCGCTTGGGATTCCGCTTGTTTCATCGGCGCGCGCGGGGGGTGGAACTGAGTGCGGAGGGACAGCGATTGGCGACAACGGTGGGCGAGGCCTATGGCAGCATCGACGCGGAGTTGCAGCGCCTGGACGCGGGAATGATCAGCGGCACCCTGCGCCTGCGCTCGATCCCGTCGTTTCTCGGCAAGTGGCTGACCCCTCGGTTACCGCGTTTGCAGCAGCGCTTTCCGGATATCCAATTGCGTATGGTCGCCGAGGACAGCAGCATCGCCTTGCATGAGGGCGACTTTGACCTGGCCATCGACTTGAACGATGGCAGCTACCCTGGCTTGTTATCCACAGCGCTGTTGGACGAACAAATCTTTCCGGTCTGCGCTCCGAGCCTGCTGCGCGGCCGGCCACCGCTGCATGGCCCCGCCGACCTGGTGCATTTCCCACTGCTGCATGACATCACTGCCTGGCGGGGGAGTTATGAGTACGCCGAGTGGGAGTTTTACCTGAATGCTATCGGCTATCACCATGCCGACGTGCGCCGTGGCCATACCTTTAACCGCAACCACCTGACTATCGAAGCCGCGATCGCCGGCATGGGCGTGGCCATTGCGCGGCGCACGTTGCTCAACGATGAGCTGGAGCGTGGCACCTTGATCGTGCCCTTCGGCCTGGCCGTGCCTAACCACAAACGTTACGTGTTGCTGTATGCGCCAGGCGCACTGAGCCATCCGGGCGTACGCGCGGTGCATGATTGGCTGGTTGAAGAAGCGGAGATTTTCCGCGGATTGCACCCGTTGGGAGAGGGGCAATTGTGAGTTTGGCTTGGCGTAAGAAGATGTAACTAACTCCCCACCCTAACAGCGTTTTTGCTCGTAGTCAGACTTAATTTGTAATGTGGGATTTATCTTTGCAAAGGGGTTGAATTGTTCTGCTGACTGCTCAATTGTGTAGTCAAGAGGTCATGGTTTCACCGACCCGGTGTTGCAGTTGTGACCTCTCGCGAGCTAGCTGAAATAAGGGAAGAACTATGCAAATCCAAGTCAATAGCGATAACCATATTGAAAGCAGCATCCGACTGGAGGAGTGGGTACGTACTACCATTGAGAGCACGCTCGAACGTTACGAGGAAGACCTGACCCGAGTGGAGGTCTACCTGCGGGATGAGAACGGCGACAAGCCCGGTCCCCACGATTTAAGTTGCCGCCTGGAAGCGCGGCCAAAAGGCCATCAACCGCTGTCCGTGCTGCACAAAGCCGATACCCTGGAACAGGCGATCGACGGTGCGGCGACCAAGCTGGACCATGCGCTAGAGCATCTGTTCGGCAAACTGCAAGGCAAGCCACGCGCTGCCGGGAAGAGCCAGCCGACCACCAAAGTCAACGAAGATGAGCTTGAGCAGGAGTTTCTGGAAAAAGAACGCGCCGTGTTCAACGGCTGATAGTTTTCTCACGCTCCACTAAAAACGGGCCTGCATTTGCAGGCCCGTTTTCGATTATTGGCTGCGTCGGAAGAAATACCTGCTCAACCACGCCAACCCACCTGCACCCAGGCCCGCGTAAAGCATGGCCCAACCGATGCCATGTCGCAGGGCTGCCTGGGCATCGGTGAATGCCAGACCCACTGATGACCCCAGCTTGCCCGCCGCGATGTTCTGGCTGATGGCCGGCCACTCCAGCACTGAGCTGTCGGGCAGTAAAACTGCCAACTGGTGGCTGATCCCCAACAGCAGCACCAACCCCATCAACGCGATGTTGAGTGCGAGGGTAATCAATCGTGCGCTGAGGTCGATGCCTGACGCCATGCCCGCACGGTCGGCCGAGACTGCACCGGTGGTGGTATTGGTGGTGGGGGAGTTGGTCAGCGCCAATCCCACCCCTGCAATGATGCAACTGATCAGCACCAGCACGATGCTCGGTTGCGCCACCGCATTGGCGGCGGCCATGCTCAGGAAGCCTGCGCCCATCAAGCCCAGTCCACACGGGATGACGCGCTCGGCTCCGTAACGCAGGGCCAGGCGCTCGGCCAAGGGAGGAACCAGCAAAGTGGGCAAGGTGTAGGCGAGCAAGGCGCCGCCCGTGGTCACGGTGTCGTAACCAAGCCCAGCCTGGAAGTACAAGGGCAAGTAGATCATGAACGGCCAAAAGCTGAAGTTCATGCCGATCGAACCCATCAGTGCGCCGTTGAAGCGCTGGATGCGGAACACCGAGAAATCGAACATTGGGTGAGGGCTACGCCGCTCGACAGCAATGAACAGCAGCAGCCCGGCTACCGCCAAGCCCGCCCAGCCGAGCATGGCCGGTGTGCCAAAGCCGTTTTCAGTACCCTGGGTGATGAAATAGACCAGCGCAAACACCGACAGCGTCAGGGTTAGCATGCCAGCGATATCGAGGCGATGTGCAGCGGGATCCCGCGATTCCTGCACACTGATCCGCAGCAGCACCAGTGTGAACAGGGTCAGCGGTACATGTACGAGGAACACCCAGCGCCAGTCTGCGACCGCCAGGATCAACGCCCCCACGATGGGCCCAAAGCCCAGGCCCACTCCAGCAATCACGCCCCATATCGCGAACGCCCGCGCCCGTGCCGCCGGTTCGCGGAACAGGTGCGACAGGATCGCGAACTGGCAGATCATCATCGCCCCGGCGCCGATGCCTTGGACGAAACGCGCCGCGATCAGTGTGGTGGCATTGTTCGCCAGCCCACAGGCCAGGGAGGCCAACCCGAACACCCACAGGCACAGCACCAGCATGCTTCGGCGGCCAAAGCGATCGGCCAGTGTGCCGGCAGCCATCAGTACGCTGGTGCAAGCCAGGGTGTAGGCGTTCATGATCCATTGGGCGTCTTGGAATCCAGTGCCCAATTGGTTTTCCAGGGTCGGCAGGATGACCGGCACGCTGGAAATTTCCAGGCCGAACATCAGGGCGACAAGGCACACGGCGGTCAGCGCAAGACCGTTTCTGGCCGTGCGCCGGGTATTGGCGACCGATAACGTGACGGCGGGTGGCATGGGACTCTCCTGTCGATAGGGTATCGGGCTATTTTCAGGGGAATCGAGTTCCTTATTCGTGATAAGTTTTCCACTCATAAGGGAATCAAGGGCGACAAACCGCACAATGACCACGCCACGTTTTGACGGTGTCGAACTCTTTCTGCAGATCGTCGAGAGCGGCAACCTGACCGAGGCCGCCGAACGGCTGAACCTGACGCGCTCCGCCGTGGGCAAGGGCCTTGCGCGACTCGAGGCGCGCTTGGGCACTTGCCTGTTGCAACGTTCTACCCGGCGCCAGCGGTTGACCGAGGACGGCCAGGCTTACTACGAACATTGTTTGCGCGCGCTGGCTGAGCTGGAGGCCGCCGAGTCGGTACTGGAAAGCGGCCGACAACTGCCGCGCGGGCGTTTGCGGGCAAGTCTGCCGCTGGCTTTCGGGCACCACTACGCGGCGCCCGCGCTGTGGGGCTTGATGGCGCGTTATCCGGAGTTGGAGATCGAGATCAGCTTCGCCGACCGGTTGGTGGACCTGGCCCAGGAGGGCTTCGATATCGCCGTGCGTATCGGTCCGTTACCCGATACTGACCGCCTCAGCGCACGGCGCCTGGGCGAGCAGTCGGTGGGGCTGGCGGCTTCACCGGCGTACTTGCAGCGCGTCGGGCCGATTGCATGCATCGAAGACCTTGCCGGCCATCGCGGCATCGCCTACCGCAGCAACACCCCGCACCGCAATCGAGTGGCTTCACCGCTGATGATGGATGACCTGCAGGCCGTGGCCGATGCCGCCATCGCGGGTGTGGGCCTGGCCTGGCTGCCGAGTTGGTTGATTGCCCACTACGTGCTGCGTGGGCAGTTGCAGGCGGTGCTGCCTGGCTATCGTGAGCAACCCGCCCCGATCCATGTCATCTGGCCGACGGCCACGCACATGCCGGCCAAGACGCGCTGTGCAATCGACGCGTTGGTGGCCGGCACCCCGTCGTGCCTGGCGGGCAGTTGATCAGAACGCGATGGACGTCTGCACATACACCGTGCGCGGCTCGCCCACGTATTTGCCCTTGTTGTTATCGTCGAACGAGCGCGTGAAGTATTGGGTGTTGAAGATGTTTTTCACACCCACTGCCACATTCAAGTCCGACAGCTGCGGGCCGAAGTCATAGGCCGCACGGCTGCTGAACAGCATGTAGCCAGGGATGCGTCCGTTGGCGCCGTTGGCGGTTTCCTTCTCGGTGTTGGCGTTGTCGGCGAACTGGCTGCTCTGGTAGCTGCTGTCCAGGTTGAGCTTCCAGCGGCCTTCGGTGTAGCCCACGCCGAGGGTGCCTTTGTGCTTGGAGGAGAAGGGCACGCGGTTGCCTTTGTTCGGGCCGTCTTCGCGGATAGTGGCGTCGACGTAGGCGTAGGTGGCATACACATCGAACCCTGCCAGCGCCGGGCTCAAACCATCGAGCGCGTAATTGATGCTGGTCTCGATACCCTGGTGACGGGTTTCGCCACGGGCAATTACCGAGTCATTGGTCTGGTTGCTTTCGTATTGGTTGTCGAAGTTGATCAGGAACGCGCCGATTTCCGCACGCAAGGTGCCGTCGTCGTAGCGGGTACCCAATTCCCAGGTACGGGCTTTTTCCGGTTTCACTTCGCCGCTGGTCACGCGGTTCGGCATCTGGCTGTACTGCACGCTGCCGAACGAACCTTCGGTGTTGGCGTAGAGGTTCCAGCTGTCGGTGAGGTGGTAGAGCACATTTAGCGCCGGCAGCGCGGTGTTGTAGTCGCCCTTGTATTTGACGTTGGTGAGGTTGTTGGTCTGCTGCGACTCGATAATCTCGTAGCGAATGCCCGGGGTGATGGTCCACTTGCCGATATCGATCCGGTCATCGATGAAGAACGCATTGGCTTCGGTGCCGCCACGGGTGTCGCGGTCGTTGCGGCTGTTGGTAGTGGGAATCTGCTGGTTGGCGGCAATCGGCGTGCGGTAACGCAGCTCGTGGCCGGCCTCGTTGATGTATCGGTAGCCGACGCCCACTTCGTGGCTGGTCGGGCCCAAGTCAAAGCCTTGGGCGAAGCGGGTCTCGATGCCACGCACCCAGTATTCACGCGGGGACAACGAGAGGAATGTGCCCTGGTCCAGGTAACCGCTGCGCAAGGTCTTGGTGAAGAAACTGTTCACAGTGAATTCGCGGCGGTCCTGCTCATAACGATAGCCGACGTTGAACATCGTACGGCGGCCCCAAAATTTGTCGTAGGGGCGGGTGGACTGGTAGGGATCCGCCTTGTAGTCCGCGACGTTCAAGCCACCCGGCATATCGGCCTGGCCTTCGTAGTACTGCGCCATGGCGTTGAAGCTGTTGGCGTCATCCAGTTGGTATTTGCCCTTGAGGATCAGGTCGTCGATGCGCGTGTTGCTGTTCTCGCGCCAGTCGCCGCCACGGGTGCCGGAGTACAGAATCGCGCCGCCCAGGCCGTTGTCGGCGGTGCCGCCGGCCAGCAGGTTGCCGGTGGTCTTGAAGCCATCGTGGCTGGAGGACGGGCTGGTTTCGGTCTGCAAGCCGCCTTTGACAGTAGGTGTATCCGGGATCGCACGGGTCACGAAGTTGACCACGCCACCAACGTTCTGCGGGCCGTAGCGCACCGCACCGCCGCCGCGCACCACGTCGACCGCGTCCATATTGCCCATGCTGATCGGCGCAAAGGAAAGCTGCGGCTGGCCGTAGGGCGCGAACGGCACCGGAATGCCGTCCATCAGCACCGTGGAGCGCGACGCCAGGCGTGGGTTGAGGCCACGAATGCCGAAGTTCAGTGCCATGTCGTGGCTGCCGGTGCCGTTGTTGTCCGGGGCGTTGACGCCGGGAATGCGGTTGAGCACGTCCTTGGCCTGGGTGGCGCCCTGGCGTTCGAACTCTTCACGGCGGATCACATCGCGGGCGCCGGGGTGTTCGAACACATTGGTTTGCGCCGCGTCGCCCAGCCAGTCGCCGACCACGCTGGAGGTGCCCAACTCAATGCTGGCCGGTGCAGTGGCCGGTTGCACGCTGTAGGCATTGTCGCCTTCGGCACGGGCTTGCAGGCCGGTGCCCTCCAGCAGTTTCTGCAGGCCGTCCGCGGCGCTGTAGTTGCCGGACAAACCACGGCTCTGCATACCCGCCGTCACTTCGGAACCGAAGGAGATCAACACGCCGGCTTCGCGGCCAAACTGGTTCAGTGCAGCTTCCAGCGACGTCGGGGCGATGTGATAGGGCTTGGCGTCGGCCGCCATCACCGGGGGCAGCACGGTCAGACTGAGGCTGGCGCCGAGTAGGAGTTGGCGCAAGGTGCGGGCAAGAAGCGTCGGTTGCTGGGGCATGAAGAGCGGTCCTGAGAAGGAAGGATCAAGGTGGCTTTCCTTCTCTGTCACGCGAGGGGTGGAAAACGGCTCACCGTTTTTTGAATTAATTTCAGGCGCGTGCCTGCACGGTCACCCAGTAGCGGGTAAAGCGCCGCACCTTCACCGGCAGGCTCACTTCCAGCAGGTCGAGAATGCGTTCGCTGTCGTCCAGCGGGTAGCTGCCGGAGATCAGCAGGTTGGCCACCTGTGGGTCGCAATTGACTTGGCCACGGCGATAACGCCCGAGTTCGCCGAGGAAATCTTCCAGGCGCATGTGGGCCGCGACCAGCATGCCGTCGGCCCAGGCGCCGCTGTTGGCGTCGGTGGCACGCGGGGTGTCCCAACCTTTTCGTGTGAAGTTGACCTGGTGCGCGGCCTGGACGCTCAGCGGCAGGCCGGTGTAGATGTTGGGCATGACCGCGACGTGACCGTCGAGTACCGCCAGTTGGGTGTGATCGTTGAACTGCCGCACATTAAAACGCGCCGCCTGGCTAGTGAGCAGGCCTTGGCCGGTCAGCACTTGCAGCGGTGTGCTGCCCGCAATACCGGTCAGCAGGATCTCGCCTTCAAGCAGGCGGATCAGCCGTTGCTGGCCATCAAAATGCACATCCACCGCGCTGCCGGTGTTGAGCTGCAACTGGCTGCCGTCGGCCAATTGCACCTTGCGTCGCTGGCCAACGGGGCTGCGGTAGTCGGCGGTCAGCGGTGGCAGGATATGTTGCTGGCGCAAGCTCCAGGCAGCAGCGGAACCTGCGCCGAGGATCAACAGCAACTTCAACGCCTGGCGACGGCTGGTGGAAGTTGGCGCATTCAACGCCGCATGGGCCAGGGGCGAGGGCATGCCGCGCAGGCGCTGATTGACGCGCTGCATGTGGTCCCAGGCGCGCTGGTGTTCGCTGTGGGCGTTCAACCACTGCTGCCAGGCGGCTTGCTGGCGTGGCTTGAGTGCGCCTTGCTGCATTTCCATCAGCCAGTGCACGGCTTGTTCGGCGACTTGGGTGGAGAAGTTCATAGGGCGAAATAGCAGCGCATGGCCGCTTTGCTCAGGTGGCGTTTGACGGTGGCAATGGAAATGCCCAGTTCAACGCCGATTTGTGCGTAGGTCAGGCCATCGAGTTGGGCCAGCAGAAAGGCCCGCTTCACCTGGACGGGCAGGCCGTCGAGCAGTTGATCCAACTCCACCAGGGTTTGCAGGATGATTGCGCGTTCTTCTTCCGACGGTGCCACGTGCTCGGGCATCTGCGCCAAGGCGTCGAGGTAGGCGCGCTCCAGGTCCTGGCGGCGATAGAAGTTGAACAGCACGCGCTTGGCGACCGTGGTGAGGAACGCGCGGGGCTCGATCAGCGTGGGTGTTTCTCGCGCGGTGAGCACGCGGATGAAGGTGTCCTGGGCCAGGTCGGCGGCGCTTTCCGGGCAGCCGAGCTTGCGTCGCAACCAGCCGGTGAGCCAGTGGTGATGGTCGTTGTACAACACTTCGACGGTATTGGACGGGCTCAACGCGAACACTCCACAAGCATCGGCATGCTTTAGAGAACAAGAATTGTTCGCATTGTAGGGCTCGCGACGGTCTTCGGCAATCCGTCAGCGCAGGTGTTTCATCCGTTCTGTTTTGCTTATGAGAATATTTATCATTAATATTGCGGCCTGATGAACCTGGCGCCTCCCGCATGAAAAGCAAAACCTCGCTGCCTGTCTCCTATCGTCTCTCCGTCACCTCGCGCGTGCTGGCTGCCGTGGTGGGTGGTTATCTGATGGCTTCCCTGGCCAGTATCTGCCTGGCGCTATGGATGCCCACGTCGCGCGCCGACGCGGTGATCACCGGGATGATGAGTTCATTCGTGTTCTATCTGCTGGCCGTGCTCTGGTGTTTCGCCTGCCGCAGCGCAGCGCGCGCCTGGTTTGGCGTGATGTTGCCAAGCGCGGTATTTGCCACCCTGGCGGGTGTGGGCTTCTGGATGGCACGCACATGAAAGAGGGTTTCCGCCAGGCCATGGCCTGGCTGCACACCTGGGCAGGGCTGATCTTTGGCTGGCTGCTGTTTGCGATTTTCCTGACGGGCACCTTGGCGTATTTCAAGGATGAGATCAGCCACTGGATGCAACCTGAAGTGCAGGCCCATTCGCTGGACGATGCGCGCAGCCTGACGGTCGCCCAGACCTATCTGCAGCAAGTTGCGCCGACTGCTGCGCGTTGGTTTATCACTCTGCCAGACAGCCGCGATCCTGGTTTGTCGGTGATGTGGCAAGACAAAGTCGACCCCGGCCGACGCGGTAATTTCATCCAGAAAACCCTCGACCCTGTTACCGGCCAGGCTGTGGAAGCCCGTGAAAGCATGGGCGGCGATTTCTTCTACCGTTTTCACTTCCAGCTGCAAATGCCTCACCCGTGGGGCCGCTGGCTGTCGACGATTGCCGCGATGGTGATGTTCGTCGCCTTGATCACCGGCATCATCACTCACAAGAAAATCTTCAAGGACTTCTTCACCTTTAGGCCCCGCAAAGGCCAGCGTTCCTGGCTCGACGGGCATAACGCGGTGGGCGTTCTGGTGCTGCCGTTCCATTTGATGATCACCTACAGCAGCCTGGTGATCTTCATGAGCATGGTGATGCCGGCGCCGATTCTTGCTTCCTATGGCGGCGACACCCGCGCCTTTTTCAGCGAGGTATTCCCGAACACCAACAACGCGCCGGCGCTGGGCCAGCCTGGAAAATTGCTGCCGCTGGTGCCGATGTACGAGCAAGCGCGGGCGCAGTGGGAAGGTGGCCATGTGGGGCGCGTGGCGGTCAATAATCCCGCCGATATGAACGCCTCGGTCAATGTGTTCCGCGCAGGTTCCGACAGCGTGGTGCATGATTTCGGCAGCACCGTTTCCTTCAATGGCACCACCGGCGAGCTGGTGCGGGTGAATGGCGGGCAGTCGCTGCCGGCAGCCATCGGCGGCAGTTTCTACGGCCTGCACATGGGCCATTTCGCCGGTCCGGTGCTGCGCTGGTTGTATTTTATCTGTGGCCTGGCGGGCACGGCGATGATCGGCACCGGGCTGGTGATCTGGCTCGGCAAGCGTCAGCTCAAACATGCCAAGGCTGCGGTAATGCCGTTTGAGTTGCGCTTGGTGGAAGTGCTGAACATCGCCAGCATGTCCGGGTTGATGATCGCCATCGCCGTATTTTTCTGGGCCAACCGTTTATTGCCGGTGAGCTTTGCCGACCGTTCCGATTGGGAAGTGCAAACCTTCTTTATTGCCTGGGGCCTGAGTCTGTTGCACGCGATCCTGCGTCGTGGCCGCCAGGGTTGGGTCGAGCAACTGAGCTTCGGCGCGCTGCTGTTTATCGCCATCCCACTGCTCAACGCGTTGACCACATCGCACCACCTCGGTGTTTCGTTGGCAACCGGCGATTGGGCCATGGCTGGCTTTGATCTGACCTGTCTGGCCAGCGGCGTATTCCTTGGCTGGGCCGCCTGGAAGATGCAGCGGCGCACCGCGCCGGCGCCTAAAGCTCAGCGCGCACGCCCGCTGGCGCTGAAGCAGGAGGCGAACTGAATGCTGCTCGCACTGCTGATGTGCTACGCCGGGTTCACCGCACTCTGCCTGTCCACTGACCGTCACCACGGCGAGTTGCTGCACAGCAAACCCTCGCCTCGTCGGCGCCTGGGTTTGCGGGTGATCGGTTGGTTGCTGCTGGTGGTGTCGATCTGGCCGGCGGTGGATGTCGCTGGTTGGGGCCAGGGCCTGGTGGAGTGGTGCGCCGTGTTGATGCTCAGCGCATTGCTGCTGGTGCTGTTGTTGCCGTACCGGCCAAGGCTGGCCTTGATCCTGGCGGGCATTGGTCTGCTCGCCAGTCCTGTCGCAGCCTTCGCCACCCTCTGAGCCCGCCCATGATGATCAGCACGCCACCCGAATCCCAGGACAGCCAGCACGCTGACGCGGCAGGTGGGCGTGCGCATTTCCTGCAGGTATTTTTGTCCCAGCGTTCACAGATGGAAGCCTTGGTGAGTCGACGCGTGGGGTGTCGCGCCACGGCGGCCGACCTGGTGCAGGACCTATTCCTGCGTTTCTGGCGCCGGCCGTTGGTGCAGGTCGAGGAGCTCAGCACCTACCTGCTGCGCTGCGCCGGCAATATCGCCATCGACCACCTGCGCAGTGAAGGTGCACGGGTACGCAGCAATGAAGGCTGGCTGCCCGAACAGCAAGACAACCAAGGTTCCGAACCCCAGGCAGCATTGGAAGCCGGCAATGACCTGCGCCACGTCGAAGCCGCCTTGCGCAGCCTGCCCGAGCGCACGCGCCAGATTTTCCTGCTCAACCGCATTCACGGTCGCAAGTACGCGGAAATCGCCAAGGTCATGGGCCTGTCCCAAAGTGCCGTGGAAAAACATATGATGCGTGCCCTCGAAGCCTGCAAAGCCAGCCTTCGCGAACCATCGCCCCCACGCACGCCAGGGAAAGCACCGTGAACGCCACCCCCACGCCCGCCCAGGAACAAGCCGCACTGGCCTGGCTGAGCCTATTGCATGATCAGCCCAGCAGTGGCGACCAGGCCACTTTCAGTCAGTGGTTGCGGGCTGATCCGGCGCACGTTGAGGCCTATTCCCAGGCCCAGGTGCTCTGGGAATTGAGCGAAGTGCCGGCACGCAAGCTCGCGGATGAAGAGGCGTTGGCGTTGCAGAGCTACCTCAATGCGATGACCACCTCGAAGCGTTCACGGGTGGTGCGTTGGTCCGGCGCCTTGGCGATGGCTGCGTGCCTATTGCTAATGGTATCCATGGGAGCCGGCTGGCAGCCGTCACGCTGGATCGATGATCTCGGTGCCGACTACGTGACGGCGCCGGGTGAAGTCAAAACCGTCACGCTGGCCGATCAATCCCAGGTGACCCTCGATGCCGACAGCGCCATTGCCGTGGACTTCAGCCATGGCGAGCGGCACATCCAGTTGCGTCGAGGTGCCGGTTTTTTTAGCGTGACCCACACCGGGCAATCCTTTGTGGTGGAGGCGGGCAGCGGTGAGGCGCGGGTGCTGGGCACGCAATTCGAAGTGCGCCTGCAACCGGCAGGCGCTCAGGTGACGGTGTTGTCCGGGCGGGTGGGCGTGACGCCGTCCAAACAGGGCCAGCAGCAAATTCTTACAGCTGGTCAGCAAGTGGCCTACGCCGAGGGTGTTGCGGACCCTCTGCACGCGGTAGACAGTGAATCGCGCCTGGCCTGGCGCGACGGTTGGCTCAACTACTACAAGGCGCCGTTGGCGGACGTGGTCAAGGACCTGGGTCGCTACTACCCCGGCCGCATCTTGTTGCTCAACGAAGAGATGGGCGCCAAGCGCGTCAGCGGGAGCTTCCCGAGCAAGGACCCGCAAGCCGTGTTGAATGCGTTGCAGGCCGTGCTCGGCTTTGAGCAGCACACATTATTGGGGCGGATGATCGTGGTGCGCTGATTTACTTCAGCGCCGCCATGATTTTTTCTGGGTTGTAATCGCGAATCAGCGTGCCGTTCACATCCACAAACGGAATCCCTCCGCCCCCCAGCGCCTCATACGCCTTGCGCGCCTGGGCGTCTTTCTCGATGTCGAACGCCTGGTAGGGTATGCCTTTCTGGTCCAGGAACCGGCGGATCTGCTTGCAGTAACCACACCACTCGGTCGAGTAGAGCACCACACGCGCTGAAGCACGTACGTGCTCCGGCGCCACTTGTGAAGGGTTGAACACCCGTTCGATCTTGCCCCAGTTCTGGATCACCACCACGACCAGCAACACCAGCAGGACTTTTTTAAAGACCCCGCCGAGCATCAGTTGCGGCGCTTGAGCTGGTCAGTCAGTTGGGTCGGCAGGCCCTTGATGATCAAGGTGCCGGCGGCTTCGTCGTATTCGATCTTGTCGCCCAGCAGGTGCGCTTCAAAGCTGATGGACAAACCCTCGGCGCGGCCGGTAAAACGGCGGAACTGGTTGAGCGTGCGTTTATCCGCCGGGATCTCCGGCGACAGGCCATAGTCCTTGTTGCGGATATGGTCATAGAACGCCTTAGGCCGATCTTCATCGATCAACCCTGACAATTCTTCCAGCCCCATCGGTTCACCGAGCTTGGCCTGGCTGCTGGCGTAGTCCACCAGCGTCTTGGTTTTCTCGCGGGCGGACTCGTCCGGCAGGTCTTCGCTTTCGACGAAGTCACTGAACGCCTTGAGCAGGGTGCGGGTCTCGCCCGGGCCGTCGACGCCTTCCTGGCAGCCGATGAAGTCGCGGAAATACTCCGAGACCTTCTTGCCGTTCTTGCCCTTGATAAAGGAAATGTACTGCTTGGACTGCTTGTTGTTCTGCCACTCGGACACGTTTATACGTGCCGCCAGGTGCAATTGGCCGAGGTCGAGGTGGCGCGAGGGGGTCACGTCCAGCTCGTCGGTCACCGCCACACCTTCGCTGTGGTGCAGCAGGGCTATGGCCAGGTAGTCGGTCATGCCCTGTTGATAGTGGGCAAACAGCACATGGCCGCCAGTGGAGAGGTTGGATTCCTCCATCAGCTTCTGCAGATGCTCGACTGCCGTGCGGCTGAAGGTGGTGAAGTCCTGTCCACCGTCAAAGTATTCCTTCAACCAGCCGCTGAACGGGTGCGCGCCGGACTCGGCATGGAAGAAACCCCAGGCCTTGCCTTGCTTGGCGTTATAGCTCTCGTTGAGGTCGGCAAGCATGTTCTCGATGGCGGCCGATTCGGCAAGCTCGGAATCGCGGGCGTGAAGAACTGCAGGTGTGCCGTCGGGTTTTTTGTCGATCAAGTGGACGATGCAATGACGGATCGGCATAGGCTTCTCGGCTGGTTGAGCGGGGAGCGGTGGGCCTCCCCGAAAAGTCGCCAAGTGTACCGCACCATTGGCCGAGACGGGCTTCGAAGGGTGTTTTGGGCACCCTCCGACGGGCTATATGCCTTTTTTTCACGGTTTAGAGCGATAAAGCTGACCAAATGGGTAGGTAGAAGCGGATATTTCCCCGTCTCTGTGCTAGTTTTGCCCCGTCTTACGCCAAGTCTCGGCGATAAGCGTGCATTCAGCATCTGTCAGGTCGAACCAATCCCCGTTTCAAGCATCTATAACCCCGATCTCCGTGGTTATAGCCGGGGGTGCCAGGCCTTGACGGTCGGGCTCGACGGCTGACACTGCACTCTGCAATCCATATGAATTTGATAGGGAAGGAACACCACAATGGCTATTACTAAAGACCAACTGATCGCTGACCTGGCTGAAGCAGTAGACGCACCTAAAACCACCGTGCGCGCTCTGCTGGACCAACTGAGCCAAGTTGTTGCTGACCAGCTGGAAAACGGCGGCGAAATCACTCTGCCAGGCGTTGGCAAACTGAAAGTGACCGAGCGTCCTGCCCGTACTGGCCGTAACCCTTCGACTGGCGCCGCCATCGAAATCGCTGCCAAGAAAGTTATCAAGCTGGTTGTGGCCAAAGGCCTGACCGACGCTGTTAACAAGTAAGACGCAGCAAAAAAAACCGTGCTCCGGAGCGATCCGGGCACGGTTTTTTGTTGCCTGCGATTTATCAGTCGCGAACCCAGCGCTGGCGCCAGATCTGTTGCTCGTTCTTGGTCTGGAAAGTCCACGCCACAAACCGGCTCTGCTTCTGGCCCTGGGACATTTCCACGACTTGGCTCTCTAGCACGCCGGCCTTTTTCAGAGCCGTCTCGATTGCGGGCAAGTTCGACGCTTTCGACACCAGGGTGCTGAACCACAGCACCTTATGGGCAAAGTGCGCACTTTCGGCAATCAGTTGCGTCACAAAGCGCGCTTCACCACCTTCACACCACAACTCGGCCGATTGGCCGCCGAAGTTCAGCACCGGCAACTTGCGCTTTGGGTCCGCCTTGCCGAGGGCGCGCCACTTGCGTTCGCTGCCCTTGGTGGCTTCATCCATGGACGCATGGAACGGCGGGTTGCACATGGTCAGGTCAAAACGCTCGCCCGGCTCCAGCAGGCCCAGCAGGATCTGCTTGGGATTGCTCTGCTGGCGCAGCTGGATGACCTTGCTCAGGTCATTGGACTGCACGATGGCCTTGGCTGCGGCCACGGCGATAGGGTCGACTTCCGAGCCCAGGAAGTTCCAGCGGTATTCCATGTAGCCAATCAGCGGGTAGACGCAGTTGGCGCCCATGCCGATGTCCAGCACCTTGACGATAGAGCCGCGCGGGATCTTGCCGTCGTTGGTGCTGGCCAGCAGGTCGGCCAGGAAGTGTACGTAGTCCGCACGCCCCGGCACCGGTGGGCACAGGTAGTCGGCCGGAATGTCCCAGTGCTGGATGCCATAGAAGGCTTTCAGCAGCGCTCGGTTGAACACCCGCACCGCATCCGGGCTGGCAAAGTCGATACTTTCCTTGCCGTACGGGTTGATGATCACGAATTTCGCCAGTTCCGGCGTGGTCTTGATCAGCGCTGGGAAGTCGTAGCGGCCTGTGTGGCGGTTGCGCGGATGCAGGGTGGCCTCTTTGCGCGGCACAACGGGCTTGGCCGTGGCTGCGGTTTTAGGCTTCTTGCGCGGAGGTTTTGGCGTGCTGGGGGCGGTCATGATGATTCTGGTGTTGGCTCAAAGTGATGGGCATTGTCACACATTCCCGAGGACAACTCGGTCAAATGTGGGAGGGGGCTTGCCCCCGATGGCAGGGTGTCAGTCACTTATCTGGTAACTGACCCTCCGCCATCGGGGGCAAGCCCCCTCCCACATTGGCCGCGTGTGCAGGCGTTTCAAACAAAAAAAGAGACCCGAAGGTCTCTTTTTTCACACGGTTCACACCTTACAGGCTGGAGATCCGCGCATGTTGCTCCGCCAGCTTGCCCAGGGCCTGTTCAGCCTCGGCCAGCTTGGCGCGTTCTTTCTCGATCACTTCAGCCGGTGCCTTGTCGACGAAGGCCGCGTTGGACAGCTTGCCGCCCACGCGTTGCACTTCGCCTTGCAGGCGGCCGATTTCCTTGTCGAGACGAGCCAGTTCGGCAGCCTTGTCGATCAGGCCTGCCATTGGCACCAGCACTTCCATCTCGCCGACCAGTGCGGTCGCGGACAGTGGTGCTTCTTCGCCGGCCGCCAATACGGTGATCGACTCCAGCTTCGCCAGCTTCTTGAGCAGCGCATCGTTTTCGGTGAGACGACGCAGGTCTTCGGCACTGGCATTCTTCACAAACACCGCCAATGGCTTGCCCGGCCCGATGTTCATCTCGGCACGGATGTTACGCGTGCCCATCATCAGGGTCTTGAGCCATTCGATATCGCTTTCGGCTGCCTCATCGATGCGCGCTTCGTTGGCCACCGGCCAAGGTTGCAGCATGATGGTCTTGCCTTCGATACCGGCCAGCGGCGCCAGGCGCTGCCAGATTTCTTCGGTGATGAACGGCATGAACGGGTGCGCCAGACGCAACGCCACTTCCAGCACGCGAACCAGGGTGCGACGGGTGCCGCGCTGGCGTTCGACCGGCGCGTTTTCGTCCCACAGCACCGGCTTGGACAGTTCCAGGTACCAGTCGCAATACTGGTTCCAGATGAACTCGTACAAGGCCTGTGCGGCCAGGTCGAAACGGAACTGGTCGAGCTGGCGGGTCACTTCGGCTTCGGTGCGCTGAAGCTGCGAAATGATCCAGCGGTCGGCCAGGCTCAGCTCATAGGCTTCACCGTTCTGGCCGCAGTCTTCGCCTTTATCCAGCACGTAGCGCGCGGCGTTCCAGATCTTGTTGCAGAAGTTGCGATAGCCTTCGACGCGGCCCATGTCGAACTTGATGTCGCGACCGGTGGAGGCCAGCGAGCAGAAGGTGAAGCGCAGGGCGTCGGTGCCATAGCTGGCAATACCATCGGCGAACTCGTCGCGGGTCTGCTTCTCGATCTTCTTCGCCAGTTTCGGCTGCATCAGGCCCGAGGTGCGTTTCTGCACCAGGGTTTCCAGGTCGATGCCGTCGATGATGTCCAGCGGGTCCAGGACGTTGCCCTTGGACTTGGACATCTTCTGGCCCTGGCCATCACGCACCAGGCCGTGCACGTACACGGTCTTGAACGGTACCTGCGGCGTGCCGTCCTCGTTCTTCACCAGGTGCATGGTCAGCATGATCATCCGGGCAACCCAGAAGAAAATGATGTCGAAACCAGTGACCAGCACGTCGGTGGAGTGGAATTTCTTGAGGAATTCGGTCTGCTGCGGCCAGCCCAGGGTGGAGAAGGTCCACAGGCCCGAGCTGAACCAGGTGTCCAGTACGTCGTTGTCCTGTTGCAGCGCGATGTCGGCACCGAGGTTGTGCTTGGCACGCACTTCGGCTTCGTCGCGGCCTACATAGACCTTGCCCGACTCGTCGTACCAGGCCGGAATGCGGTGACCCCACCATAGCTGACGGCTGATGCACCAATCCTGGATGTCGCGCATCCACGAGAAGTACATGTTTTCGTACTGTTTCGGCACGAACTGGATGCGGCCATCTTCCACGGCGGCGATGGCAGGTTCTGCCAAAGGCTTGGTGGACACGTACCACTGGTCGGTCAGCCACGGCTCGATCACGGTGCCGGAACGGTCGCCCTTCGGCACTTTCAGGCCGTGGTCGTCAACGCTCACTAGCAAACCGGCAGCATCGAAGGCGGCGACGATCTGCTTGCGCGCTTCGAAGCGGTCGAGACCGGCGTATTCAGCCGGGATCTTGCCGTCGATGCTCTCGTTCAGCGTGCCGTCCAGGTTGAACACCTGGCAGGCCGGCAGTACGGCGGCGTTTTTGTCGAAGATGTTCAGCAGCGGCAGGTTGTGGCGCTTGCCGACTTCGTAGTCGTTGAAATCGTGGGCCGGGGTGATCTTCACGCAGCCGGTGCCGAATTCAGGGTCGCAGTAGTCGTCCGCGATGATCGGGATGCGACGGCCGACCAATGGAAGTTCAACGAACTTGCCGATCAGCGCCTGGTAGCGTTCGTCGTTCGGGTTAACCGCGACGGCGGCGTCGCCGAGCATGGTTTCCGGACGAGTGGTGGCGACGATCAGGTAGTCGTTGCCTTCAGCAGTCTTGGCGCCGTCGGCCAGCGGGTACTTGAGGTTCCACAGGAAGCCTTTCTCGTCGTGGTTTTCCACTTCGAGGTCGGAAATCGCCGTGTGCAACTTGGTGTCCCAGTTGACCAGGCGCTTGCCGCGGTAGATCAGGCCGTCTTCATGCAGGCGCACGAAGGCTTCTTTCACGGCTTCCGACAGGCCGTCGTCCATGGTGAAGCGCTCGCGGCTCCAGTCGACGGACGAACCGAGGCGACGGATCTGACGGCTGATATTGCCGCCGGACTGGTCTTTCCATTCCCAGATCTTTTCCAGGAATTTCTCGCGACCCAGGTCGTGACGGTTCTGGCCGGTGGCTTCGAGTTGGCGTTCCACCAGCATTTGCGTGGCGATACCGGCGTGGTCGGTGCCCGGTTGCCAAAGGGTGTTGCGGCCCTGCATGCGGCGGAAACGGATCAACGCATCCATGATCGCATTGTTGAAGCCATGGCCCATGTGCAGGCTGCCAGTGACGTTCGGTGGCGGAATCATGATGGTGTAGGAATCGCCCGCGCCTTGCGGGGCGAAATAATTCTCGGATTCCCAGGTGTTGTACCAGGAAGTTTCGATGGCGTGCGGCTGGTAGGTCTTATCCATGCGCGGCGGGACCCTAGTTGGCATTTATTCAGGAAAGCCGGCAAGTATAACGGGGGATAGGGGAGAGGGCGAGGTGAAGACGGGCTTAAGGCTGATGCAGGACTAATAATGTGGGAGCTGGCTTGCCTGCGATGGCGATGTCCCAGCCACTGAAGATGTTGACTGAGAAACCGCTATCGCAGGCAAGCCAGCTCCCACAGGAGATCACTGTCCGTCTCAGGACTGATACTGGCTGAGCAACCGCTCCATCCGTGCATCCAACCGGCGCTTGATCTCGGTCTCGATATGCGGGGCAAAATCGTCGATCACGTCCTGCATGATCAACTGCGCAGCGGCACGCAGTTCGTTGTCCAGGTGCAGCAACAGGGCGTCGGGACTTTTTTCGACAGCGGCAGGCGCGGCGGCCTCGACCACCGGTGCTGGCGCGACGGGCTTGCCGCCGACCATGTCGAACAACAGCGGAATCTGTACCTCGCCCTCGACCGGCTCGGTCAACAGCGGTGGTTGCAAGTCATCATCACCGAGCAACTGACGGATCGACTCCAGGTCGTCCAGCAGGTGGTCGTCTTTTTTTATAGGGTTGGGATTGTCCATCATGTGCTCAAAGTCGTTGTAGCCGGTGATCTTGCAGAGGATAGCCCTGTTCGCGGTAGAAACGGAAACTCTCACGCGCGGCCTGACGAATAGCTGGATCCTCCACCACCACTTCCGCCACACGGGCGAATGCCTTGGCGAAAGGCGGCACTTTCAGGTCCAGGTTGACCAGCAGGTCTTGGTGATCGCCGCAACTGTCCCCTAAACCCAGGACAACCAGGCCTTCGGGTTCGGACTCGGCAGGGCCGTGGGGCACAAAGCTTTCGCCCTTGAAGCGCCACAGGCGGGCATCCAGCTCATCGCGTTGGGCGGCATCGCTGCAATGCAGGTAGATGCGGTGGCCCATGCGCCAGGCTTTTTCGGTGAGTTTGCAGGCAAAGTCCAGGCGCGCGAGCGGGTCGGCGCTGGGCAATATATAGAAGTCGACTTGGGTCATTGCGGTTCCTGAGGCCGGGGGGGGGAGACAATCACCACCCCGGCGTCTTCAGTTTCAGGCCTTGGCGCGATCCAGCAGGTACTGAGTCAGCAGGGGAACAGGACGGCCGGTTGCGCCCTTGTCCTTGCCGCCGCTGGTCCAGGCCGTGCCGGCGATGTCCAGGTGCGCCCAGTTGAAGTTCTTGGCAAAGCGCGACAGGAAGCAAGCCGCGGTGATGGTGCCGGCTTTCGGACCGCCGATGTTGGCGATGTCGGCGAATGGGCTGTCCAGCTGTTCCTGATACTCATCGAACAGCGGCAGTTGCCAGGCGCGGTCGTCGGCGGCTTTGCCGGCGCTGAGCAGTTGCTCGATCAACTCATCGCTGTTGCCCAGCAGGCCCGAGGTGTGCGAACCCAGAGCGACGATGCAGGCACCGGTCAGGGTGGCGATATCGATCACGGCCTGTGGCTTGAAGCGTTCGGCGTAGGTCAGGGCATCGCACAGCACCAGGCGGCCTTCGGCGTCGGTGTTGAGGATTTCGACGGTCTGGCCACTCAGGGTGGTGACGATGTCGCCCGGACGGGTCGCGCCGCCGCTTGGCATGTTCTCGGCGCAGGCCAGGATGCACACCAGGTTGATCGGCAGCTTGAGTTCCAGCACGGCACGCAGGGTGCCGAACACGCTGGCGGCGCCGCCCATGTCGTACTTCATCTCGTCCATGCCCAGGCCCGGCTTGAGGCTGATGCCGCCGGTGTCAAAGGTGATGCCTTTGCCAACCAGGGCGTAAGGCTTCTCGGACTTCTTGCCGCCGTTGTATTGCATCACGATCAGGCGTGGCGGCTGGTCGCTGCCCTGGCCCACGGCATAGAACGAGCCCATGCCCAGTTCCTTGATCTTCTTCTCATCCAGCACTTCGACTTTCAGGCCCTTGAACTCTTTGCCCAGCGCCTTGGCTTGTTCGCCCAGGAAAGTCGGGTGGCAGATGTTCGGCGGCAGGTTGCCCAGATCGCGGGTAAACGACATGCCGTTGGCGATGGCGGTCGCGTGGGTCACGGCGCGCTCAACTTCAGCCTGGGCGGCCTTGATGGTCAGCAGGGTGATTTTCTTCAGGGCACGGGGTTCGGCCTTGGTGCTCTTGAACTGGTCGAAAATGTAGCCGCCGTCCACCAGGCTCTCGGCCAGCAGGCGGGTCTTGCCGTAGCTGTCACGCCCTTTGACCACGACTTCATCGAGTGCCAGCGTGGCGTCAGTGCCGCCCAGGCCCTTGAGGGTGGTGAGGATGCCGCTGATGATCTTGCGGAACGGACGGTCGCCCAGTTCAACGTCCTTGCCCACGCCCACCAGCAATACGCGGTCGGCTTTCAGGTTGGGCAGGCTCTGCAGCAGCAGGCTCTGGCCGACTTTGCCGGCCAGGTCGCCGCGCTTGAGCACTGCGCTGATGGCGCCGCCGCTGAGTTCGTCGAGTTGCTTGGCGGCAACGCCGAGCTTGCGGCCTTCGCCGATGGCGACCACGAGGGTGGCGGTTTTCAACGTTTCGGGGCTAACGCTTTTTACAACCAATTCCATTTTCGGGTCCCTTATAAAGGTCGGTTAGCCAGGAGTCTGTACTCCGGCTTTAATACCAGGCAGCTGTGTAAACCGCCGGCGACAAAGGCCGCAGTTTGAACCTCGCCGACGGAGGCTGACAACCCTTGTCACCCGCTTTGTGCATGCGCATGAGGTTGCGCAGTGACAGGCGCGGTCAATCACAGGATAATGCGCCATCTTTTTAGCCGGTCCGTGCAAACGGGCTGACTCGGTATGCTTGCTTGTTTGGCCGCCTTAGCCTGACAACCCTGGAGTGTCTGGTTTGATCGTCTTCCGTTATCTGTCCCGCGAAGTCCTGTTGACCCTGAGTGCCGTGAGTGCGGTATTGCTGGTCATCATCATGAGTGGTCGTTTCGTCAAATACCTGGCCCAGGCTGCCTCCGGCGCCCTGGATCCGGGCTCGCTGTTCCTGATCATGGGCTTTCGTCTGCCGGGCTTCCTGCAGCTGATCCTGCCGCTCGGCCTGTTCCTCGGGATCCTGCTGGCCTACGGCCGCCTTTACCTCGAAAGCGAAATGACCGTGCTCTCGGCCACCGGCATGAGCCAACAGCGCCTGCTGGGCATGACCATGATACCGGCCGCCGGCGTTGCGCTGATCGTGGCCTGGCTGAGCCTGAGCCTGGCCCCCCAGGGCGCCATGCAGTTCCAGCTGGTACTGAATAAACAGGACGCGATGACCGAGTTCGACACCCTCGAACCCGGCCGCTTCCAGGCGCTCAATGACGGTTCGCGGGTGACCTACACCGAAACCCTGACCGACGACCGTGCCAACCTGGGCGGTGTGTTCATCTCCGAGAAACGTCTGGGCCAGGACAAGAAGGACCGTGGCATTTCCGTGCTGGTGGCCGATTCCGGTCGCCAGGAAGTGCGTCCTGACGGCAGCCGCTACCTGATCCTGGAAAATGGCTATCGCTACGATGGCAGCCCGGGCATGGCCGATTACCGTGCGATCAAGTACGACACCTACGGCGTGATGCTGGCCCGTCCGGATATCAGCGACGAAGTCACCGACCGCGACGCCATCCCGACCACCGAGCTGTTCGGCAGCAAGGAACTGCGCTCGATTGCCGAGCTGCAATGGCGGATTTCCCTGCCGTTGCTGGTGTTCATCGTGACCTTGATGGCGGTGCCGCTGTCGCGCGTCAACCCGCGTCAGGGCCGCTTCCTCAAGCTGTTGCCGGCGATTCTGCTGTACATGGCTTACCTCACCATCCTGATTTCCGCCCGTGGCTCCCTGGAGAAAGGCAAGCTGTCGCCGACTCTCGGCCTGTGGTGGGTGCACGGGATCTTCCTGGTGATTGGCCTGGGCCTGCTCTATTGGGAACCGATCCGTTTGAAAATGATGAGCCGTCGTGGCCAGAAGGAGTTGGCTCGTGGCTAAGCTCGATCGCTACATTGGTAGCAGCGTACTGATCGCCATCCTGGCGGTATTGGGCATCATCCTCGGTCTGGCCTCGTTGTTTGCCTTCATCGATGAAGTCGGCAACGTCAGCGATACCTACACCGTGTGGGACGTGCTGAGCTACGTGGCCCTTACCGCGCCGCGTCGGCTCTACGACATGATGCCGATGGCCGCGCTGATCGGCTGCCTGATCGGCTTGGGCAGCCTGGCCAGCAACAGCGAACTGACCATCATGCGCGCCGCTGGCGTGTCCATTGGTCGAATCGTCTGGGCGGTCATGAAACCCATGCTGCTGCTGATGGCGTGCAGCGTGCTGATCGGCGAATACGTCGCGCCGCCGGCCGAAACCACGGCTCAGGCCAATCGTGCCCTGGCCCAGGGTTCAGGCGATGCACAAAGCTCCAAGCACGGCCTGTGGCACCGCCAGGGCGAAGAATTCATTCATATCAACGCCGTGCAGCCGGGTGGTCTGTTGATTGGTGTCACGCGCTATACGTTCGACAAAGAGCGTCACCTTTTGGAGTCAAGCTTCGCCAAACGTGCGCAATACGGTAGCGAAAAGTGGCAACTCAGCGACGTTACCACGACTTACTTCCGTAACATCGGCCAGGGCACCAAGGCCAGCACCGAGGTGATCAACGTGCCGAGCCAGGAGTGGGATATTGCCCTCAAGCCGGAACTGTTGAATACCGTGGTGATGATCCCGGAAAGCCTGCCGATCTCCGGGTTGTGGGGTTACATCCACTACCTGAAGGACCAGGGCCTGAACAATGGCCGCTACTGGTTGGCATTTTGGGTCAAGGTGTTGCAACCGGTGGTGACTGCCGCGTTGGTGCTGATGGCAATTTCCTTCATCTTTGGCCCGTTGCGTTCCGTGACCTTGGGGCAGCGCGTATTCACGGGCGTGCTGGTGGGCTTCACCTTCCGCATTGCCCAGGACCTGCTCGGCCCGTCAAGCCTGGTGTTTGGCTTCTCGCCGCTGTTTGCGGTGCTGGTGCCCACGGCCATCTGCGCCTTGGCCGGTTTCTGGCTGTTGCGCCGGGCCGGTTGATTCCGCGCTTATGAACAAAAAATGCCCCGGTCGAGAGATCGGGGCATTTTTGTTCTGGTCAGCAAAGATGACGTCTGGCCTGAGCATCAGGTACAATTCCCGGCTATTTTTCAGCGGGCAATCTGCCTGCAGCCTTTTTGAGTGTTGATCCGTGAGTGATTTGAGTCATATCCGCAATTTCTCCATCATCGCCCACATTGACCATGGTAAGTCGACGCTGGCCGATCGATTCATCCAGATGTGCGGCGGCCTTGCCGAGCGTGAAATGGAAGCCCAGGTACTGGACTCCATGGACCTCGAACGCGAGCGCGGGATCACCATCAAGGCCCACAGCGTTACGCTGTATTACAAAGCCAAAGACGGCATCACCTACCAGCTGAACTTCATTGACACCCCAGGCCACGTCGACTTCACCTACGAAGTCAGCCGGTCCCTGGCGGCCTGTGAAGGTGCCTTGCTGGTGGTTGACGCAGGGCAGGGTGTGGAAGCGCAGTCGGTTGCCAACTGCTACACCGCGATCGAGCAGGGCCTGGAAGTCATGCCCGTGCTGAACAAGATCGACCTGCCTCAGGCCGAGCCTGAGCGCGTCAAGGAAGAGATCGAGAAGATCATCGGCATCGACGCCACCGACGCCGTCACCTGCAGCGCCAAGACCGGCCTGGGTGTCGACGAAGTGCTCGAACGTCTGGTGCAGACCATTCCAGCCCCGACCGGCAACTACGAAGATCCGCTGCAAGCGTTGATCATCGACTCCTGGTTCGACAACTACCTGGGCGTTGTCTCCCTGGTACGCGTGCGCCACGGCCGTGTGAAGAAGGGCGACAAGATCCTGGTCAAATCCACCGGCAAGATCCACCTGGTGGACAGCGTCGGTGTCTTCAACCCCAAGCACACCGCGACCGTTGATCTGAAAGCCGGTGAAGTAGGTTTCATCATCGCCGGTATCAAGGACATCCACGGCGCGCCGGTGGGTGACACCCTGACCCTGAGCTCCACGCCGGATGTCGACGTGCTGCCAGGCTTCAAGCGCATCCAGCCGCAGGTCTACGCGGGTCTGTTCCCGGTCAGCTCCGATGACTTCGAAGACTTCCGCGAGGCCCTGCAAAAGCTGACCCTCAACGACTCGTCGTTGCAGTACACCCCGGAAAGCTCCGACGCCCTGGGCTTCGGCTTCCGCTGTGGCTTCCTGGGCATGCTGCACATGGAAATCATCCAGGAGCGCCTCGAACGCGAGTACGACCTGGACCTGATCACCACCGCGCCAACGGTTATTTTTGAGTTGTTGCTGAAAACCGGTGAAACGATTTACGTCGACAACCCGTCCAAGCTCCCGGATCTCTCGGCGATCGAAGACATGCGCGAGCCTATCGTGCGGGCCAATATCCTGGTTCCGCAGGAGCACTTGGGCAACGTTATTACCCTGTGTATTGAAAAGCGTGGCGTGCAGCGCGACATGCTGTTCCTCGGCACCCAGGTCCAAGTGACCTACGACATGCCGATGAACGAAGTGGTATTGGACTTCTTCGACCGCCTCAAATCCACCAGCCGCGGCTATGCTTCGCTGGATTACCATTTCGACCGTTACCAATCGGCTAATCTGGTGAAACTGGATGTGCTGATCAACGGCGACAAGGTCGATGCCCTGGCACTGATCGTGCACAAGGACAACGCGCACTACAAAGGTCGCCAGTTGACCGAGAAGATGAAAGAACTGATTCCGCGCCAGATGTTCGACGTCGCGATCCAGGCCGCCATTGGCGGGCAGATCATTGCGCGGACCTCCGTCAAGGCACTCAGAAAGAACGTACTGGCCAAATGCTACGGCGGTGACGTAAGCCGTAAGCGCAAGCTGCTTGAGAAGCAAAAGGCCGGTAAAAAACGCATGAAGCAAGTAGGTAACGTGGAAGTTCCACAAGAAGCCTTCCTTGCGGTGCTCAGGTTGGATAGTTAGGTCCTATGTCGCTAAATTTCCCGCTGTTGCTGGTCATCGCCGTTGCCGTTTGCGGTCTCTTGGCGTTGCTCGATCTGGTGTTCTTCGCCCCGCGTCGGCGGGCGGCTATCGCGTCCTATCAGGGCAGCGTCAGCCAGCCCGATGGCGTGGTGATCGAGAAGCTGAACAAAGAGCCTTTGCTGGTTGAATACGGCAAGTCGTTCTTCCCGGTGTTGTTCATCGTGCTGGTGCTGCGTTCGTTCCTGGTGGAGCCGTTTCAGATCCCCTCGGGGTCGATGAAACCTACCCTGGACGTGGGCGACTTCATCCTGGTGAACAAGTTTTCCTACGGGATACGCCTGCCGGTGATCGACAAGAAGGTCATCGAAGTCGGTGATCCGCAGCGCGGCGACGTGATGGTGTTTCGCTACCCGAGCGACCCGAACGTCAACTACATCAAGCGCGTGGTCGGCCTGCCGGGCGACGTGATCCGCTACACCAGCGACAAGCGCCTGCTTATCAACGGTGAGTCGGTGGCCGAGAAACTGATCGGCTCCGAACCGAACAGCCTGGGCAGCGCCGAGCTGTACCAGGAAAAACTCGGTACGGTAGAGCACGAAATCCGCAAGGAAATGAGCCGCTACCGTGCCCAGCCTGACGGCCAGTGGACAGTGCCGGCCGGGCACTATTTCATGATGGGCGACAACCGCGACAACTCCAATGACAGCCGGTACTGGGATGACCCCAACATTCCCAAGGACCTGCTGGGCATGGTTCCCGACCAGAATATCGTCGGCAAGGCCTTCGCGGTCTGGATGAGCTGGCCGGAACCCAAACTCAGCCACTTGCCGAACTTCTCGCGGGTCGGGCTGATCAAGTAATACAGGCGGCGCTGTGAACACAGCGCCGAATGCTTTTCTGGGGTGGGGACAAATCTGTCCTGCCTCATGCTGCACCAACCAGGATTTGAATTTGAACACTGCGTCAATCGTCGATGGCCGCCGGTGCCACCAAACAGATATGGGTAAACCGTGAGCGTTTCTCTAAGTCGTCTCGAGCGCCAGCTCGGCTACACCTTCAAGGACCAGGAACTGATGGTCCTTGCCCTCACACACCGCAGCTTTGCAGGGCGCAATAACGAGCGCCTGGAATTCCTCGGTGATGCCATCCTCAATTTCGTCGCCGGTGAAGCCCTGTTCGAGCGCTTCCCCCAAGCCCGTGAAGGCCAGTTGTCGCGCTTGCGCGCCCGCCTGGTGAAAGGCGAGACCCTGGCCGTGCTGGCCCGTGGTTTCGGCCTGGGTGAGTACCTGCGCCTGGGCTCCGGTGAACTGAAGAGTGGTGGTTTCCGCCGTGAATCGATCCTGGCTGACGCCCTCGAAGCGCTGATCGGTGCCATCTACCTCGATGCAGGCATGGAAGCGGCCAAGGAGCGCGTCACCGCGTGGCTGACCTCCGAGATCGAAAGCCTCACGCTGGTCGACACCAACAAAGACCCCAAGACCCGCCTGCAGGAATTCCTGCAGTCCCGCGGTTGCGAACTGCCACGCTACGAAGTGGTGGATATCCAGGGTGAGCCGCATTGCCGCGTGTTCTTCGTGGAATGTGAAATCACCTTACTGAACGAAAAAAGCCGAGGTCAGGGTGTGAGCCGTCGTATTGCCGAACAGGTAGCGGCCGCTGCAGCACTGATTGCCCTGGGCGTGGAGAATGGCCATGACTGATTCAACCGCAACACGCTGTGGCTATGTTGCCATCGTCGGCCGCCCGAACGTGGGCAAGTCCACGCTGCTGAACCACATCCTCGGCCAGAAGCTCGCGATCACCTCGCGCAAGCCGCAGACCACCCGCCACAACATGCTGGGCATCAAGACCGAAGGCAACGTGCAAGCGGTCTACGTCGACACCCCAGGCATGCACAAAGGTGGCGAGAAAGCCCTGAACCGCTACATGAACAAGACCGCTTCGGCGGCGTTGAAAGACGTCGACGTGGTGATCTTCGTGGTCGACCGCACCAAGTGGACCGACGAAGACCAGATGGTCTTGGAGCGTGTGCAGTACGTCACCGGCCCGCTGATCGTCGCGCTGAACAAGACCGACCGTATCGAAGACAAAGCCGAATTGATGCCGCACCTGAGCTGGCTGCAGGAACAACTGCCGAACGCGCAGATCATCCCGATCTCGGCCCAGCACGGTCACAACCTGGAGGCGCTGGAGCGTGTGATCGCCGAGCACCTGCCGGAGAACGAGCATTTCTTCCCGGAAGACCAGATCACCGACCGCAGCAGCCGCTTCCTCGCCGCCGAACTGGTGCGTGAGAAAATCATGCGCCAGATGGGCGCCGAGCTGCCGTACCAGATCACCGTTGAGATCGAAGAGTTCAAGCAGCAGGGCAAGACCTTGCACATCCATGCGCTGATCCTCGTTGAACGTGACGGCCAGAAGAAAATCATCATTGGCGACAAGGGCGAGCGCATCAAGCGCATCGGCACCGAAGCGCGCAAGGACATGGAATTGCTGTTCGACTCCAAGATCATGCTCAACCTGTGGGTGAAGGTTAAAGGCGGCTGGTCCGATGATGAGCGTGCACTGCGCTCCCTGGGCTACGGCGACCTGTAAGGTCCTGAATACACCGCAGGGCTGAAATGTGGGAGGGGGCTTGCCCCCGATAGCGGTGGGTCAGTTGAAAAACAAGTGACTGACACACCGCCATCGGGGGCAAGCCCCCTCCCACATTAGGTTTGTGTAGTTTTCAACAGTGCATTCCAGCAGTGAGCAGCCATGTCCCAATCCCCACCCCCCAGCCAACTCGCTTACGTCCTGCACAGCCGCGCCTACCGCGAGACCAGCGCTCTGGTGGACTTCCTCACGCCCCAAGGCCGCCTGCGCGCTGTCTTGCGCAGTGCGCGCGGCAAGGCGGGCACGTTGGCGCGGCCCTTCGTGGCCCTGGATGTGGAGTTTCGCGGCAAGGGCGAGCTGAAAAATGTCGGTCGCATGGAAAGCGTCGGCACTTCTGCCTGGCTCAATGGCGAGGCGCTGTTCAGCGGTCTCTACCTCAATGAACTGTTGATCCGCTTGCTCCCTGCCGAAGACCCCCATCCGGCAGTCTTCGATCACTATGCCGCCACACTGTTGGCCCTGGCCGAAGGTCGTCCCTTGGAGCCGCTGCTGCGCGCCTTCGAATGGCGCCTGCTCGATGACCTGGGTTACGGCTTTGAACTGGCCAACGACCTGCACGGCGACCCCATCGCCGCTGATGGCATGTACCGCCTGCAAGTCGATGCCGGTCTCGAACGCGTCTACCTGCTGCAACCCGGCCTGTTTCAAGGCACGGAATTGCTGGCCATGAGCGAAGCCGACTGGACCGCCCCCGGCGCCTTGTCCGCCGCCAAGCGCCTGATGCGCCAGGCCCTGGCCGTGCACTTGGGCGGACGGCCGTTGGTCAGTCGCGAGTTGTTTCGAAAGCCCTGACAACCCCGTGTATGCTGTGCAGCGTTTCTTTCCCTTTTCAGGAGCGCTTCCGTGACCACCAGCAATCGCATTCTTCTTGGCGTCAACATCGACCACGTCGCTACCCTGCGCCAGGCCCGGGGCACCCGTTACCCTGACCCGGTCAAGGCCGCGCTGGACGCCGAAGAAGCGGGTGCCGACGGTATCACCGTGCACCTGCGCGAAGACCGCCGCCACATTCAGGAGCGTGACGTGCTGATGCTCAAGGAGGTGCTGCAAACCCGCATGAACTTCGAAATGGGCGTCACCGAAGAAATGATGCAGTTCGCCGAGCGCATCCGCCCGGCGCACATCTGCCTGGTGCCGGAAACCCGCCAGGAACTGACCACCGAAGGCGGCCTCGACGTGGCCGGCCAGGAAGCGCGGATCAAGGCTGCCGTGGAGCGCCTGTCGAAAATCGGCAGTGAAGTCTCACTGTTCATCGACGCCGACGAGCGCCAGATTGAAGCTTCACGCCGTGTCGGTGCACCGGCCATCGAGTTGCACACCGGCCGTTACGCCGATGCCATCACACCCACCGAAGTGGCCGACGAACTGCAGCGCATCATCGACGGCGTGAGCTGCGGCCTCAAGGAAGGCCTGATCGTCAACGCCGGCCACGGCCTGCACTATCACAACGTCGAAGCCGTGGCCGCGATCAAAGGCATCAACGAGCTGAACATCGGGCATGCGCTGGTGGCTCATGCGCTGTTCGTCGGCTTCAAGGGCGCCGTCGCCGAGATGAAAGCCCTGATCCTGGCCGCCGCCAAGCACTAAAAAAGCATGAAGACCCAATGTGGGAGGGGGCAAGCCCCCTCCCACATGCGAAGCCTTACTGTTTAGCCGGGGCAGGTGTATCGTATCTGCCCTTTGCAGGCCCTGGGCCTGCGGCAGATACGTGAGGTTGTTGTGTCCCGATCCTTTTCCCGTCGACAAATCCTGGGTGGTCTTGCAGGCCTGGCCGTAGTGGGTGCCGGTGCCGGTGGCGCCTACCGCTACTGGCTGGGGAAAGTCGCCGAGGCCGAGGCCGGGCACGATTACGAACTGATTGCCGCACCGCTGGACGTGGAACTGGTACCGGGGCACAAGACCGAAGCCTGGGCATTCGGCCCATCCGCGCCGGGCACCGAGTTGCGCGTGCGCCAGGGCGACTGGCTGCGGGTGCGTTTTATCAACCACCTGCCGGTCGCCACGACCATTCACTGGCATGGCATCCGCCTGCCACTGGAAATGGACGGCGTACCCTACGTCTCGCAATTGCCGGTGCTGCCCGGTGAATATTTCGATTACAAATTCCGCGTGCCCGACGCCGGCAGCTACTGGTATCACCCCCACGTGAACAGCAGCGAAGAACTGGGCCGTGGCCTGGTCGGCCCGCTGATCATCGAGGAACGCGAACCCACCGGTTTCAAACATGAACGCACCCTAAGCCTGAAAAGCTGGCACGTGGACGAAGAGGGCGCTTTCGTGGCCTTCAGCATTCCCCGTGAAGCGGCGCGTGGCGGCACCGCGGGGCGGCTGTCGACGATCAACGGCGTGTCCCAGGCAGTGATCGATCTGCCGGCCGGGCAGATTACGCGCGTGCGGCTGCTCAACCTCGACAACACCTTGACCTATCGCATCAATATTCCCGACGTTGAAGCGCAGATCTACGCGCTGGACGGTAACCCCATTGAGCCGCGACCGCTTGGCAAGGAATACTGGCTGGGCCCGGGCATGCGCATCTGCCTGGCGATCAAGGCACCGCCGGCCGGCGAAGAACTGTCGATCCGCAATGGTCCGGTGCGCCTGGGCACCTTCCGTTCGGTGACCAACACCGACGCGCCGACCGAATGGCCGCCAGCGCTGCCGGCCAACCCGATTGCCGAGCCGGACCTGGCCAATGCCGAGAAACTCAACTTCAATTTCGAGTGGGTGGGTTCGGTCTCGGTCAATACCGACAACGGCAAGCCACCCAGCCTGTGGCAGATCAACGGCAAGGCCTGGGACATCACCGACAAGACCTGCGCCGACCGCCCGATTGCCAAGCTGGAAAAGGGCAAGAGTTACATTTTTGAATTGAAGAACATGACCCAGTACCAGCACCCGATCCACCTGCACGGCATGAGCTTCAAGGTGATCGCCTCGAACCGCCACAAGGTGATCCCGTATTTCACCGACACCTATCTGCTGGGTAAAAACGAGCGCGCCCGCGTGGCGCTGGTGGCAGATAACCCTGGGGTGTGGATGTTCCACTGCCATGTGATCGACCATATGGAAACCGGCCTGATGGCCGCCATCGAGGTGGCGTGATGCGTCAGTTTCGCCCCACCGCGATCATCGACCGCAGCCGCGACCAGGACTTCATGCGCGAAGCCCTGGCCCTTGCCGCCCAAGGCGCTGCATTGGGTGAAGTCCCCGTAGGCGCTGTGTTGGTGCAGGACGGTGAAATCATCGGCCGTGGCTTCAACTGCCCCATCAGCGGCAACGACCCAAGCGCCCATGCCGAAATGGTCGCCATCCGCGCCGCCGCGCAAGCTATCAGCAATTACCGCCTGGTGGGCAGCACGCTGTATGTGACGCTGGAACCGTGCAGCATGTGCGCGGGGCTGATCGTGCATTCGCGGATTGCACGGGTGGTGTATGGCGCGCTGGAACCCAAGGCGGGGATCGTGCAAAGCCAGGGGCAGTTTTTTACCCAGGGCTTTCTCAATCATAAGGTGCTGTTTGAAGGAGGGGTGTTGGCCGAGGAATGCGGGACGGTCTTGAGCGAGTTCTTCAAGGCGCGAAGAGCCAAGCCGTCCCTTTGAGGTTTATTTGCAGGCGATGATCACTGCCCGCATCGGCGCCGGCAGCCCTTCGATGGTTTTGCTGTGATCTTCCGGATCAAGGAAATCACTCAGCGACTGGTACTTCATCCACTCTGTCCCACGCTGTTCCTCGACGGTGGTGACGCTCACATCCACACAGCGTACATCACTGAACCCCGCACGCCGCAGCCACAGCATCAACGCTGGCACCGACGGCAGGAACCACACGTTGCGCATCTGCGCGTAGCGATCTTCCGGCACCAGCACTTGTTGCTGATCGCCTTCGACCACCAGGGTTTCCAAGACCAGTTCGCCGCCCTTGACCAGGGTGTCTTTCAGCGCGAGCAAATGCTCGATAGGCGAACGGCGGTGATAAAACACTCCCATGGAAAACACTGTGTCGAAGCCTTCCAGATTCGACGGCAGGTCTTCGAACGGGAACGGCAGGTGCCAAGCCTTGGGTTCTGACAGATAACGCTGAACCGCCTGGAACTGACAGAAGAACAACCAGTTCGGATCAACGCCAATCACGCTGTCGGCCCCGGCGCCGAGCATGCGCCACATGTAGTAACCGTTGCCGCAGCCCACGTCGAGGATACGCTTACCCTTCAGGTTCAGGTGCGGTGCCACGCGGGACCACTTCCAGTCCGAGCGCCATTCGGTGTCCACATGCACGCCGAACAGGTGAAACGGTCCTTTGCGCCAAGGGCTCAGGCCCATCAGCGCGGCATGCATCTGCACGCGGGTGTCTTCGTCGCAGTCGGTATCGAGTGTCAGGCCGTTGAGCAAATCCACTTCGCTGGGCTGGATTTTTGGCAGTGCATCCAGCGCACTTTGCCAGCGCTCCAGGTCGCCATGACCCTTTTCCATCTTGCTATCGAGTTGCGCTTGCAGGCCCTGGGCCCACACGGCCAAAGGAGTGCCGACCAGATGGCGGGCGAGGGGGGACAAATCAATCATGGCAAGGCAATCAACGAGGCAAAGTTAAGACACTGGAACCACGGCACGACTGTCGAGAACCCCGCCGCCAACAGGCGTTCGCGGTGTTCTTCGAGGCTGTCGGGCTTCATGACGTTTTCGATGGCGCTGCGCTTCTGGGCGATTTCCAGTTCGCTGTAGCCGTTGGCGCGTTTGAACGCGATGTGCAGATCGGTGAGCAGCGCGTGTTCTTCGGGATCATTGAAGCGCAGCTTTTCCGAAAGGATCAATGCACCGCCCGGCAACAATGATTGGCGGATGCGCGAGAGCAGCGCCAGGCGCTCATCGGGTGCGATGAATTGCAGGGTGAAGTTCAACGCCACCACCGAGGCCGGCTGGAACTGCAGCGCGAGGATATCGCCCTCGATGACCTCGACCGGCAGCAGCTCCTGGAACATCGAGTCCTGGCCATTGAGGTATTCACGGCAACGCTCGACCATCGCAGCCGAGTTATCCACCGCGATCACCCGGCAACCGTCGGTGCGCACATGGCGGCGCAGGGCCTGGGTCACCGCGCCAAGCGAGGATCCCAGGTCATACAGCACGCTGTTGGGTTGGGCGAACTGCGCGGCGAGTACGCCGAGGTTCTCGACGATGGTCGGGTAGCCGGGCACCGAGCGCTTGATCATGTCCGGGAACACCCGCACCACGTCCTCGTTAAAGGCGAAGTCCGGCACCTGGGGCAGGGGCTGGGCGAATAGGCGATCGGGTTCTTTGCTCACGGTTGTTCCGGCGACGATTGGGGAAAGGCCGGCATTTTAGCCAAGTTGGCCCTCATGTGCGCGGGTTGTCTGATGGAAAGCCGAGGCAGTGATGCCCCACTGGCCCAGCCAATACGTGGTGATCAGCAAATAAGGCGCTGCATCGAACGCCACCACAAACCGATTGATACCAATCAGCGTGTCAGAAAACACAAACGACACCGCACCTGCCGTCGCCAGCCATGCCGAGCGTTTCGGCACGTCGCTGCCCAGTCGCGCCAACGCACGCCAGAGCATGGCACTGATCACGGTTGCATAAACCACCACTGGAATCAGCAGGTCACCCAGGCCATGGGAGATCAGGATGCTCAGCAGGATCGCGCCCACGCCCAGCGCCAATACCAGCGGCAGCAGCGCCAAGCGGCGACAGTCACTGAAATAGGCTTTGAGGTACGCCAAATGCGCAAACAGGAAGGCACCCAAGCCGAAGATGAACAGGTCGCCCGGCCAGGCCAGCAGTACATCGCCCACCAGGGAAAAAATCAGCCCCAGGCTGATCCAGCGTCGATAGTCGGTGGGCGGCGCGTCATGCAGCCAGCCCAGCAGTGCCAGTACCGGCAACGGTTTGACCAGCAGGCACAACAAGGTGGCATGGGTGGCAAGGCCGTAGATAAAGGTGCCGGCGCCCATCAACGCAAGAATCAGCCATGGCATATCAGTTCACCGTGATGGCGCAGTCAAAGGTTTCGACGGGTTCGGCTTCCGGTTCCCAGGGTTGCTGGGAGGTCAGGCGCAAACGACCCTGGCCGGTGGCGAAAGCCTGGAAGCGCCAGGTCGACTGGCCGCCGCCACCGATCACGCCGGATTCCGTGCTGCTGTAGACCTCAGGGCTCAACGCGCGCAGCACGCCGCCAGCGGAATCCTGGATGGCCCAACGGTAGCCGGTGGTGGGGTTGCTTGGCAGGGTGAGGATCAGGTTTTGTCCGCTTTTGAGCTGGAGCGGGCAGGCGCTCTGATTGTCCACGGTGATATTTTGCTTCGGTGCACTGGCGCACGCGGCCAGCAGGGCAAGGCTCAAGGGGAGAAGCAGGCGGGCAGCGGTCATGGGGGCTCCGTTGATTCACGACGAAGGGCGAGCATAACCGAAGATGAGACAAGGTGTGACAAGAGGGATTTGTGTTGTTGCGACAGACGCCATCGCGGGCAAGCCCGCTCCCACATTTGACCGATTTGTCATCAACAACACCGATCCCTGTGGGAGCCGGGCTTGCCCGCGATGAGGCCAGACCAGGCACTACATAACTCTCAGAAGAGCACTTTCGCCACATCCGCAAAGCGCTTGGCAAAGTGCACTGTCATGCCTTCTTTCAGGTATTCCGGCAACTCTTCATAGCTGCCACGGTTCGGCTCCGGCAGGATCAGCTCATGGATCTTCTGGCGCCGCGCCGCAATCACCTTCTCGCGCACGCCGCCAATCGGCAGCACATGGCCGGTCAACGTCAGCTCGCCGGTCATTGCCACGCCTTTCTTCGGCGGTTGGTTGCGCGCCAGGGACAACAACGCACTGGCCATGGTCACACCGGCGCTCGGGCCGTCTTTCGGTGTTGCACCTTCCGGCACATGCAAGTGCACGAAGGCCTCATCGAAGAACTTCGCATCACCGCCAAACGACTTCAGGTTCGAGCTGATGTAGCTGTAGGCGATTTCCGCGGACTCCTTCATCACTTCACCCAACTGCCCGGTGAGTTTGAATCCGCGATTGAGCGTGTGGATACGCGTCGCCTCGATCGGCAAGGTCGCGCCGCCCATGCTGGTCCAGGCCAGCCCCGTGATGACACCGGTGCCGGACAATACTTGCTCATTGCGAAACACTGGGATGCCCAGGGAACTCTCCAGATCCTTGTTGCCGATCTTGATCACCGAGTCCGGCTCGTCCAGCAACTTGACCACGGCTTTGCGCACCAGTTTGCCCAGTTGTTTTTCCAACTGACGCACGCCGGCCTCGCGCGCATAGCCGTCGATCAACGCACGCAGCGCGCCGTCGCTGATGGTCAGGCTGTTTTTCGACACGCCGGCTTTTTCCAGCTGTTTCGGCCATAGGTGGCGCTTGGCGATGGCGATTTTTTCTTCGGTGATATAGCCCGACAGGCGAATCACTTCCATACGGTCCAACAATGGACCTGGGATGGAGTCCAGGGTGTTGGCGGTGCACACGAACAGCACTTTGGACAGGTCCAGGCGCAGGTCCAGGTAGTGGTCGAGGAATTCGACGTTCTGCTCCGGATCGAGGGTTTCCAGCAAGGCCGACGCCGGGTCGCCCTGGAAGCTTTGGCCCATCTTGTCGATCTCATCGAGCATGATCACCGGGTTCATCACTTCAACATCCTTGAGCGCCTGCACCAGCTTGCCCGGCAGGGCGCCGATGTAGGTGCGGCGATGGCCTTTGATCTCGGCCTCGTCGCGCATGCCGCCGACACTGAAGCGATAGAACGGCCGGCCCAGGGACTCGGCGATGGATTTACCCACGCTGGTCTTGCCCACGCCCGGCGGGCCGACCAGCAGCACGATGGAGCCGGCGACTTCGCCTTTGTAGGCGCCCACCGCAAGGAATTCGAGGATGCGGCTCTTGATGTCATCCAGGCCCGCGTGGTGTTTATCCAGCACTTTTCGCGCATGTTTCAGGTCGAGTTTGTCCTCGCCATACACGCCCCACGGCACCGAGGTGGCCCAGTCCAGGTAATTGCGGGTCACCGCGTATTCCGGCGAACCGGTTTCGAGGATCGAGAGTTTGTTCAGTTCTTCATCGATGCGTTTTTTCGCCTGGGGCGGCAGCACTTTGCCTTCCAGGCGTTGCTCGAACTGTTCGACGTCCGCGCTGCGATCGTCCTTGGTCAGGCCCAGTTCCTGTTGGATGACCTTGAGCTGTTCCTTGAGGAAGAACTCGCGCTGGTGCTCACCGATCTTGCGGTTCACCTCGGCGGACAGTTCTTTTTGCAGGCGCGCGACTTCGACCTCTTTGCGCAGCATCGGCAGCACTTTTTCCATGCGCTTGAGCATGGGCACGCAGTCCAGCACTTCCTGCAACTCGTTACCGGTGGCCGACGTCAGTGCGGCAGCGAAGTCGGTGAGTGGCGACGGGTCGTTGGGGCTGAAGCGGTTGAGGTAATTCTTCAACTCTTCGCTGTACAGCGGGTTGAGTGGCAGCAGTTCCTTGATCGCATTGATCAGCGCCATGCCGTAGGCCTTGACCTCGTCGGTCGGCTCGCTCGGCTGGTGCGGGTATTCGACTTCCACCAGGTACGGTGGGCGGTGGTGCTTGAGCCAGGTCTTGATGCGCACGCGGGTCAGGCCCTGGGCGACGAATTGCAGCTTGCCGTTTTCGCGGCTGGCGTGGTGCACCTTCACCAGGGTGCCGTACAGCGGCAGGGCGGAGGTATCGAAGTGGCGTGGGTCTTCCGGCGGGGTTTCCATGAAGAACAGGGCCAGGGAGTGGTGGTCGGATTTGCTCACCAGCTCCAGGGTCTCGGCCCACGGCTCTTCATTGACGATCACCGGCAGCACTTGCGCCGGGAAAAAGGGCCGGTTGTGGATCGGGATGATATAGACCTTGTCCGGCAGGTTTTGCCCGGGCAGCGCCAGGCCGGTATTGGATGACGCTTCGTGTTCGGCGTTTTCGGGGTCGGCGTAGTCGTTGAGGTCGTAATCAGGGAATTCTTGCTGGTCGCTCATGGGGCACCTGCATAAGGAAGTATGCAGGTTAGATGGGGCGGGGTAGCGGTGGTTTCAATGGTCGCGTGAAGTTAGCAACAAATTGCATGAATTCAGCTGATCTTGTGCAGGTAGCTCGGCAATGGCTGTTCTGGCAGCACTGACAACACTTTCAATCGTTGCAGCATGCGCTGCCGTGCGCGTTGCAGATGCTCACGCAGGTTCAACGCCGCCGCATCAAATGCGCCGTGCAGCAGCAATTCCAGAATCAGGCGATGTTCGGCCAGCATGGCCGGATCGGCGCCGATCCCCAGCAAACGGTAAAAAATCCGGCTGATGATCATAGGGCTTTGTCCTTGGCGGATCAGCGCCGCGATCTTGCGGTTCTGCAGGCCGGCGAGACAGCGCTGGTGCAAGTCCTCCTCGATCTGTTCGATGGCCTCCAGGCTGCAGTGGGGGCTGTCCTGAGCGTCCAGCACGCGTTGCAACATGGCTTCCAGCAATTGGCGGTCGAGGTTTGGGGCGCTTTGGCGCAAGGCTTCGGGCTCCAGGCAGGCGCGCAGCTCGTAGTCTTCGGTGACTTCACGGGCGGTCAAGGGGCCGGCCAGCCATTGGGAGTAGGGCTCTTTTTCCACTAGGCCTCGGTCACGCAGGCGCATCAGCGCTTCACGCACCACCGCGCGGCTGACGCCGTAGTGGTCGGCGGCGGCCTGTTCGTCCAGGCGGTAATGGCCGAAAGCGATGCAGGTGGACAGCGCCGCACCGATCTCTTCGACGATGCGCTCGCCCAGCGGCCGCGTGTCCACCAACTCATCTTCGCCGTTGAGGCCCAAGTGCGCATGGCTCAAGGGCAGGCGCAGCGGCTCCATCGCCAGGCCGTCGGGGTTGATCAGGTAGCCCCGGCCGTTGAAGCGGCAAATCAGCCCTTCCTCATGCAACAGGTCCAGGGCTCGGCGCACCGGCACACGGCTGGTGCCGAACAATTCGGCCAACGGCGCTTCCAACAAGACCAGGCCGTGGCGCGCGGTGCCGTTGACGATCGCATCACGCAATACCTGGTGAATCATCGCGTAACGGGAGGCCGGGGCGGACGCTGCTTTCATCGCTTTCTCTGGGGCTTGTGGGACGGTGGCCGGGGATTCTCTCATAAGTTGCGCCTGTCACCCTGCGCCACAGCGGCGGCACCTTTGTGGGGCTCGGAATGGGGGAATGTTACTTTTCTGCACCAAAATGTATTTATTAATAAAAGATACATTATTTCATTGAAGGCGCTTTCCTGCGGCCTTGCAAGATTTTTTCCGACTGCTTAACACCATCTATCCCGTAGCTCTGGGCAAAATCCTCCGACTGCGTAAAAGCTGTCTGAGAAAGACTGGCACGAAAGCTGCCTCTTCAAAATGTACATTTTATTAATAAGTACATTTTGTGAGGGGCACCTTGATGTCAGACGCCACTTCAATGGCTGAGGATTTCGCCAGCGGTCGCAGCGACCCTGTGCAAGCCCTTGAGCAGGCACTCGAAAAGGCGAGCCGGGCCCCGGCAGTCTTTATCAACCTGACCGCCGAGCGTGCGCGCCGCGAAGCCGAAGCCTCTGCCGCCCGTTGGCGCGCCGGGCAGCCGTTGAGCGGATTCGATGGCGTGCCATTGGCCTGGAAGGATCTGTTCGATGTGGCCGGCAGCATCACCACTGCGGGCGCCGCTTACCGCCGCAACGCGCCCGCTGCGTTGCTCGATGCACCGAGCGTGGGCCTGCTGTGCCGCGCCGGGATGGTCAGCGTGGGCAAGACCAACCTCAGCGAGCTGGCCTATTCCGGCCTGGGCCTGAACCCGCATTTCGGCACGCCGCACAATCCCCTTGGCACTGACCAACCACGCATTCCTGGTGGTTCGTCGTCCGGTTCAGCCGTGGCCGTTGCCGCCGGAATCGTGCCCATCGCCATGGGCACCGACACCGCCGGTTCGATCCGCATCCCATCGGCGTTCAACGGCCTGGTGGGTTACCGCAGCAGCAGCCGACGCTACAGCCGCGACGGCGTGTTCCCCCTGGCGCACACCCTCGACAGCCTCGGCCCGCTGACTCGCAGCGTGCGTGATGCCCTGGCCATCGACGATCTGCTGCATGGCCGCATTCAAACCCACACCGCTCGCAGCCTCAAGGGCCAGCGCTTTGTGCTGTCGCAACAAGACGTCGAACCCGCCGTGCGCAACAACCTGCTGCGCGCCGCAGAGCAACTCAAGGCCCACGGCGCGCTGATCGAGGAGCGTGAATGCCCGACCTTCCAGGCCACCCTGGACCTGATCAAACACCACGGCTGGCTCGGTTCCTTCGAAGCCTTTGCCCTGCACGAAGCCTTGCTCGACAGCCCCGACGCGGAACAACTCGACCCGCGTGTACGCCGCCGCCTCGAAGCCGCGCGCACGCTGCCGGCCAGCCAGCTTCTGCACCTGGTCGACGCCCGCCGCCGCCTGCAACAGCAACTGGTCGACGACCTCGACGGCGCCCTCCTGATCACCCCGACCGTTGCCCACGTCGCCCCGGCGTTGGCGCCGCTGGAAGCCGACGACGACCTGTTTGTGAAAACCAACCTCGCCACCCTGCGCCTGACCATGCCCGGCAGTTTGCTCGACATGCCCGGCGTGACCCTGCCCAGCGGCCGCGATGCCCAGGGCCTGCCCACCGGGCTGCTGCTCAGCGCCCCGACGGGGGAAGACGCTCGCCTGCTGCGCGCAGCGTTGTCCGTCGAATCCGTACTCACTATTTAAGGAGACACATCATGGCTAAAGACATCCTCTGTGCATTCGGCGTCGACGTTGACGCCGTTGCCGGCTGGCTCGGTTCCTATGGCGGCGAAGATTCGCCGGACGATATCTCCCGTGGCCTGTTCGCCGGTGAAGTCGGCGCGCCGCGCCTGCTCAAGTTGTTTGAACGCTACGGCCTGCGTACCACCTGGTTTATCCCCGGCCACTCGATGGAAACCTTCCCCGAGCAGATGAAGGCCGTGGCCGACGCCGGTCACGAAATTGGTGTGCACGGCTACAGCCACGAAAACCCCATCGCCATGACCGCCGAGCAGGAAGAAATCGTCCTGGATAAATCCATCGAGCTGATCACCCAGGTCACCGGCAAACGCCCGACGGGTTACGTGGCGCCGTGGTGGGAATTCAGCAAGGTCACCAACGAACTGCTGCTGAAAAAAGGCATCAAGTACGACCACAGCCTGATGCACAACGACTTCCACCCCTACTACGTGCGCAAGGGCGACAGCTGGACCAAGATCGACTACAGCCAGCACCCCGACACCTGGATGAAACCGCTGGTGCGCGGCGAAGAAACCGATCTGGTGGAGATCCCGGCCAACTGGTACCTGGACGACCTGCCGCCGATGATGTTCATCAAGAAAGCCCCCAACAGCCACGGCTTCGTCAACCCGCGTCACCTCGAAGAAATGTGGCGCGACCAGTTCGACTGGGTCTACCGCGAACACGAACACGCGGTGTTCACCATGACCATCCACCCCGACGTCTCCGGCCGCCCGCAAGTGCTGCTGATGCTTGAGCGCCTGATCGAACACATCCAGAGCCATGCCGGCGTGCGCTTCGTCACCTTCGACGAAATCGCCGACGACTTCATCCGCCGCCAACCCCGTACCTGACTCCTTAATCCCCGAGGCGCGACCCATGTCCATCTACAACAAGCTTGACCTGACTGGCTGGAAACCCCGGCAACTGAGCTCCAAGGAGGTGCGTTTCGCCACCTGGATCGCGTTTTTCGCCTGGGTGTTTGCGGTGTATGACTTCATTCTGTTTGGCACGTTGCTGCCGGAGATCGGCCGGCATTTTGGCTGGGGTGAAGTGGAGCAAGCTGAAATCGCGACGTGGGTGGCGGTGGGCACGGCAGTGGTGGCGTTTGCCATTGGCCCGGTGGTGGACAAATTGGGGCGCCGCACCGGCATCATCTTCACGGTGGCAGGTTCCGCGCTGTGCTCGGCGCTGACTGCGATTGGCGGCGCATGGGGCAAGTCGCCGCTGATCCTGATCCGTTCGTTGGGTGGTTTGGGTTATGCCGAAGAAACCGTCAACGCCACTTACTTGAGTGAGTTGTATGGCGCTTCGCAAGATCCGCGTCTTACCAAACGCCGTGGTTTTATCTACAGCCTGGTGCAAGGCGGCTGGCCGGTAGGTGCTTTGATTGCCGCCGGTTTGACCGCGCTGTTGCTGCCGATCATTGGCTGGCAGGGCTGCTTCATCTTCGCCGCGATCCCGGCCATCGTCATCGCGATCATGGCGCGCAAGCTCAAGGAGAGCCCGCAGTTCCAGATCCACCAGCGCATCAGCCAATTGCGTAAAAGCGGTGCAGTGACAGAAGCGCAAAACGTCGCCATGACCTACGGCGTGGACTACGACGAACACAGCAAGGCCGGCCTTAAAGCTGCGTTCCGTGGCCCGGCGCGGCGCGCCACATTAGTGATCGGCGCGGCACTGTTGCTCAACTGGGCGGCGATCCAGGTGTTCAGCGTGCTCGGTACCTCGGTGATCATCAGCGTGCACCACATCTCGTTCGAGAACTCGCTGATCATCCTCGTGCTGTCGAACCTGGTGGGCTATTGCGGTTACCTCAGCCACGGCTGGATGGGCGACAAGATCGGCCGTCGCAACGTGATCGGCCTGGGCTGGATGCTTGGCGGCCTGTCGTTCGCCGGGATGCTGTTTGGCCCGAGCAATATGCCGATGGTGGTCGGGCTATACAGCCTGGGCTTGTTCTTCCTGATCGGGCCTTACTCGGCGGCGTTGTTCTTTATCAGTGAGAGTTTCCCCACCAGCATCCGCGCCACCGGTGGCGCAATCATCCACGCCATGGGCCCGATCGGCGCGGTGGTCGCAGGTTTTGGCGCGACCCAGGTGTTGTCCGCCGGCAGCGACTGGCAGACCGCCGCGCTGTGGTTCGGCGCGCTGCCGTGCTTCCTGTCCGGCGCCTTGATGTTTGCCGCACGCCATGTGCGTCCGGAAACCGTTCAGTAAGGAGTGTTTGATGAGCCGTAAAGTTGCCTTGATTACCGGTGCTGCCAGCGGCATCGGCCAAGCCCTTGCCGTGGCCTATGCCCGTAATGGCGTGGCGGTGGTGGGCGGGTATTACCCGGCCGATCCCCATGACCCGCAGACCACCGTCAGCCGGGTGGAAGAGGCGGGTGGCGAGTGCCGGATGTTGCCATTGGACGTGGGTGACACCGCTTCGGTGGACGCGCTGGCGGCGCAAGCCATCCAGCATTTCGGTCGACTCGATTACGCCGTGGCCAACGCCGGGCTGCTGCGCCGCGCACCGTTGCTGGAGATGAGCGACGCGCTGTGGGACGAGATGCTTAATGTCGACCTCACGGGGGTGATGCGCACGTTCCGCGCGGCGACCCGACACATGAGCGAAGGCGGTGCGCTAGTGGCGATTTCATCGATTGCCGGCGGCGTGTATGGCTGGCAGGAGCACAGCCATTACGCGGCGGCCAAGGCCGGCGTGCCGGGGTTGTGCCGTTCGCTGGCGGTGGAGTTGGCGGCCAAGGGCATTCGTTGCAATGCGGTGATCCCTGGGTTGATCGAGACGCCGCAGTCGCTGGATGCGAAGAACTCGTTGGGGCCGGAAGGCCTGGCCAAAGCGGCGCGCGCGATTCCATTGGGCCGGGTAGGGCGGGCGGATGAGGTGGCGTCGCTGGTGCAGTTTTTGACCAGTGACGCGTCGAGCTACCTGACCGGGCAAAGCATCGTCATCGACGGTGGCCTGACCGTACGCTGGCCGGACTGATGTACTCGATCCAAATGTGGGAGGGGGCTTGCCCCCGATGACAGTGTGTCAGCCAGCTTATCTGTAGCTGACACTCTGCAATCGGGGGCAAGCCCCCTCCCACATTGGAACTGTGTTTTCTGTAGGAGATGTGTGTATGTCTCAACTCGTTAATCGCCGCGCCGTGATCACCGGCGCCGGCAGCGGCATCGGTGCCGCCATCGCCCGTGCCTACGCCGCTGAAGGCGCCCGCCTGGTGCTGGCCGACCGTAACGCCGCCAGCCTCGCGGAAACAGCGATCACCTGCCGCAACCTCGGTGCCGAGGTGTTCGAATGCTTGGCGGACGTCGGCACCGTCGAAGGTGCGCAGGCCAGTGTCGACCGTTGCGTCGAACACTTCGGCGGCATCGATATCCTGGTCAACAACGCCGGCATGCTCACCCAGGCGCGCTGCGTCGACCTGTCCATCGAGATGTGGAACGACATGCTGCGTGTCGACCTCACCAGTGTATTCGTCGCCAGCCAGCGCGCCTTGCCGCACATGCTCGCGCAGCGTTGGGGGCGGATCATCAACGTCGCCTCGCAACTGGGCATCAAGGGCGGCGCCGAGCTGACCCATTACGCCGCCGCCAAGGCCGGGGTGATCGGTTTCACCAAGTCCCTGGCCCTCGAAGTGGCCAAGGACAATGTGCTGGTCAACGCCATCGCACCAGGCCCGATCGAGACGCCATTGGTGGGTGGTATCAGCGACGACTGGAAACGCGCCAAGGCCAAGGAATTGCCTTTGGGGCGCTTCGGTCTGGCGGATGAAGTTGCACCAACGGCGGTGCTGCTGGCCAGCGAGCCCGGTGGCAACCTGTTCGTTGGCCAGACCCTGGGCCCGAACTCTGGCGACGTCATGCCATGAGTGAGGTATAGCCATGTGCGGACTCTGCGGATTGCTCGGCGAAGACCTGCACTGGAGCGACCCTTTGGGCGACGAACTGCCCCGACGCCGCGAACGCCTGCGCCGAATCGCCGCTATCAATCAGGTGCTGGCGGTGTTCCGGCTCAAGGTCGAAGACTTCCAGGGTGCGTCTTATCTGCTGTTGGGCGCCACCGGTAAGCAGGCACTGGCCAGCGGCCTGGATCAACTCTGGCAGGCGGCCGAGACCATGCTCGGCCGTCCGCTGGACCCCCTCGACCCCCACTTGCTGGATCACTTGGACTTGTAGGAGCCCGGCAAGCCGGGCTCCTACAGGGGCATCATTGAGGTAGTAAACAATGAGCATGGCTCTGAATGTGATCACCGGCTTCCTTGGCAGCGGCAAGACCACCTTGCTCAAGCGCCTGCTGCAGGGTGAAAGCCTGGGCGACACCGCGCTGCTGATCAACGAATTCGGTGATGTCGGCATCGACCATCTGCTGGTGGAAGAGGTAGCACCGGACACCGTGCTGCTGCCTAGCGGATGCGTGTGCTGCTCGATCCGCGGCGAGTTGAAAGACGCGCTGCTCGGCCTGTTGCAACGCCGCGAGCGCGGTGAAATCCCGGCCTTCAAACGGGTGATCCTGGAGACCACCGGCCTGGCCGACCCGGCGCCTATCCTTGCCACCCTGAACAACGACGTGCAATTGCGCGGGCGCTTCCATATCGGCCTGGTGATCACCCTGGTCGACGCCAGCCACGCCACTCTGCAAGAACGCCTGCACCCGGAATGGCTGGCCCAGGTGGCCGCAGCGGATCGCCTGCTGCTGAGCAAGACCGACTTGGCTGGCGATTGCACGGCGTTACGCGCTCACTTGCAGGCGCTGAATGCCGGTACGCCGATCCTCGATACCCACGACATCCACAGCGGCGATCAACTGCTGCTCGGCGAAGGTCTGCGCAGCGCCGAACCCGCCGTGGAAGTCAGTCGCTGGCAACTGCATCGCACTACTACCGCTACCCACGGCGCGGCCCAAGTGTGCAGCCTGACTTTCGACCAGCCCCTGGACTGGGTGGGTTTCGGGGTGTGGTTGTCGATGCTGTTAAGATGCCACGGCGAACGAATCCTCCGTGTCAAAGGGCTGCTCAACGTGAACGCCAGTAACGCTCCCATCGTCATTCATGGTGTGCAGCATTGCCTGCATGCGCCGGTGCACCTGCCTGCGTGGCCGGGCAGCGACCGGCAATCGCGCCTGGTGTTTATCCTGCGCGGGCTTGACCCTGCGTTGTTAAGGCGCTCGTTTGAAGTGTTCTCGCGGCGGTTCGCGGCATGATTACTCTGCGCGTCCTCGGCACCTCCGTCACCTTGCTTGAATGCCTGCGCGTACGCGCCGAGCAGGAACTGGGTATTCGCCTGGTCTACCAGGTGCACGATGTCGAGCAGGCCCAGCGCATTGCGGTGATGCAGCCCGACAGCTACGACCTGTACGACCAATGGTTCCACAACGTCGACTTCGTGTGGCCGGCCCGGGCGATCCAGCCCATCGACACCCGGCGCATTGCGCTGTGGCACGAGATCAATGACCTGCCCAAGCGTGGGCGCCTGTCGCCCGATGACCGCCTGGGCAGTGGCAGTGTGCCCAGCGAACGGTTGTTCGTGCAGCACGATGGGAGCCTTGGCAGCACGGTCACCGATCGCATCAGCATGTTGCCCCTGACCCACAACGCCGACAGTTTCGCCTACCGGCCCGAACGGTTGCCCGAAGGTTTTTGCCACGGTAACGAAAGCTGGGGCTGGCTATTGGACCCCGCCTGGCGTGCGCGCACGGCCTTGCAGAGTGACGCGGCGATTGGTGCGTTGGATGCTGCATTGGCGGTGCAGGGCGCTGGGCTGGCCAGTTTCAGGGACATCGGCAATATGAGCATCGAAGAGATCGACGTGCTGGCTGACATTCTGGTGCGCAAGCAGAAGGAGGGGCACTTTGCGGCGTTCTGGTCTGATGATGAAGAGGCGGCGCAATTGATGCTCAGCCCTAGCATCGATATCCAGAGCCTGTGGTCGCCGACCTTGATGCGCCTGCATCGCGCCGGGGTGAAATACCGCCTGGCGGTACCGCGTGAAGGGTATCGCGCGTGGTTTGGTGGATTGTCGTTATCGCGGCATGCCAAGGGGCCGGTGCTGGATGCGGCTTATGCGTATTTGAATTGGTGGTTGTCGGGGTGGCCTGGGGCGGTGATGGCGCGCCAGGGGTATTACATTGGCAATCCGGTGCGTAGTCGGGATCACTTGAGCAGTGCGGAGTGGGATTACTGGTATGCCGGCAAGCCTGCTCGGGAGGAGTTGCTGGGGAGTGATGGGTTGCCTTTGATTGATGTGGGTGAGGTGCGGGATGGGGGGGCTTATGAGGTGCGCATGGGGCATATTGCGGTGTGGAATTCGGTGATGGATGAGCATAATTATTTGGTGCGCAGGTGGGGGGATTTTATGCGGGCTCGGTGTGTTTGATTGATTGAGTACATATCCGTTGCTGCGGTAACGGCTGCTTAGGGTTCCGCCCTTACGGCGGCTCACTTTTGGAAAGGCCGGAAGCCGGCCCAG